>SKII01000102.1 GCA_007116505.1 Nitriliruptoraceae bacterium | reverse complement strand
CGTGGGGTCGCGTGCTCCGAGGCAGCCTATCGGCGGGCGTCCGTGCACCCCCTAGCCTCCGGGGCAGCTCCGCAGGGATGCAGGCCCGGAGGGAGGGAGGTGACGGCGGTGGTCCATCCGTTCCTCACGCTGGACCGGCCCGGCGCGGTGCGTGCCATCGCGCACCGTGGTGGTGGTGGGCCGGTCGAGAACACCCTCGCCGCCTTCTCCTCCGCCGTCTCCCTCGGCTACCGCCATCTCGAGACCGACCTGCACGTCACACGTGACGGGGTGCTCGTCATCTCCCACGACCCGACGCTCGCGCGAGTCGCTGGGGACGCGCGGGCCGTCGCCGACCTGACCTGGGACGAGCTCTCGGCCGTGCGCGTCGGTGGGGCGGAGCCCGTCCCCGCCTTCGTCGAGCTCGTCGATGCGTTCCCCGACGCCCGTCTCACGGTCGACCTCAAGTGCGACTCCGCGGTCGCGCCGATGGTGCGGCTTCTGGAGGAGCGCCCGGAGCTCCTCGACCGGATCTGCCTCGGGTCCTTCTCGACATCGCGCGTCGTCGCGATGCGGCGACGCTTCGGTGCGCGGCTCATGACGGCTGCGACCCCGAGCGAGATCCTCCGGCTCGTCGTCAGCGTGCGAGTGGGGCGCCGGCCTCCCCTGCTCGAGGCCGGCTGCGTCGCCGTGCCCGAGCGCTACCCGGAGCGAGGGCGGGGGCTGCCGGTCGGGGACGGTCGCGTCCTCGCCACCGCCGCGGAGCTCGGGCTCGCCGTGCACGTGTGGACCGTCAACGACCCTGACCGCATGCGCCACCTCGTCGCGGCCGGAGCCTCCGGCATCGTGACCGATGAGCTGGGGCTGCTCCGGGACACCCTCGTGGCCGCCGACCGCTGGTGAGCGGGAGCGGGCAGGGGGAACGGGCAGGGAGGGCGAGCGGTCACGGCACCGCAGGCCCCGTTCACCGTCCGTCGACCCTGCGGTCGCGCGACGGACACCTCCGGGGACTAGCGTCACGCTGTCCGGAGGTCCGGCCGGACAGGCGGGCCGGGTGCCCGGGGAGGGGGATCACATGGCGATCGAGGAGGCCCCTGCGCAGCCGTCGGGGAAGGTGGCGCGCCGGAGGGACACGCGGCAGCAGCGCGGCTGGTACTTCTACGACTGGGCGAACTCGTCGTTCCCGACGACCGTCATCACCCTGTTCTTCGGCCCCTACCTGATCCTCGTCGCGCAGACCGCGATCGAGCGCACGGTGCGTGCGGCCGGCGACGCGCTCGCCACGACCGTCCCGGCCTGGGGGGACCAGGCCTTCCGTGACTGGCTCGCCGAGGCGATCGCCGTGCTGACCCCTGCTGCCGCGGCCGCGGGACAGAGCCTCGAGCAGCTCGTCGGTGCGGCGGCGCTCGAGGGGAAGGTGCAGCTGCTCGGCATCGCGCTGTTCCCCGAGCAGCTGTTCTTCTACGCCATCCCCGTGTCGGCCATCGTGCAGATCGTCACGCTCCCCATCCTCGGCGCCTTCGTCGACCGCTCGAGCCGCAAGCGCGCATGGCTCGGCTGGACGGCCTACCTCGGTGCCGGCACGACGGTCGCGATGTTCCTCATCACGCCGGGACGCTGGCAGCTCGCGCTCCTGCTCGTCGGCGTCGCCAACGTGCTGTTCCAGGCGTCCGTCGTCGTGTACGACTCGTTCCTGCCGGAGATCGCGACGGTCGACGACCGGGACCGCGTCTCGTCGCGCGGCTGGGCGCTCGGCTACATCGGTGGCGGGCTCCTGCTCGCGGTGAACCTCGCCATCTTCCAGCTCGAGCCGTTCGGCATCTCGGGCACCACGGCCGTCCGTGTGAGCCTCGCGAGCGCCGGCGTGTGGTGGGCGATCTTCACGATCATCCCGCTGCGCCTGCTCGAGGACGGCCCCGCGCTCGTCGCCGAGGGCAGCGCCGGTCGGGCCGTGCTCGGTGCGTTCGGCGAGCTCGTCCGCACGACGAGGCTCGTCGCGAGCTACCCGGAGACCGTCAAGTTCCTCGTCGCGTTCCTGCTGTTCAACGGCGGCGTCGGCACCGTGATCGCGGCCGCCGGGTCGTACGCGATCGAGGAGCTGCGCATCGGGGAGGCGGACCTGGTCCTCGCGATCCTGATGGTCCAGTTCGTCGCGTTCTTCGGGGCGCTCATCATGGGGCGCATCGCGGAGCGGGCCGGGGCCAAGACCGTCGTGCTCTGGAGCCTCGTCCTGTGGAGCGTCGTCGTCACCTACGGGCGCTTCGTCCCCGCGGGCGACGTCACGGTCTTCTTCGTGCTGGCCGCCGCGATCGGGTTCGTGCTCGGAGGGACCCAGGCGCTCAGCCGGTCGCTCTTCAGCCACCTGGTGCCCGCGCGCCGTGAGGCGGAGTTCTACAGCTTCTACCAGATCTCCGATCGGGGCACGAACATCCTCGGGCCCGCGGCGCTCGCGTTCGCGTACGGCCTGTTCGGCTCGTACCGCGAGGGCATCCTCGTGCTCATCGTGCTGTTCGTGCTCGGCGGGCTCATGCTCGTCCTGACCGACATGCGCAAGGGCATCGACGCCGTCGGGAACCCGCAGCCGAAGGTCCTGTGAGCGGTCCCGGTGACGCCGCCGCGGCCCCGGGGGCCGCGGACCCCGGCCCGGCGGCCCCCGGTCCGCTGCGCACGGTGCTGACGGGCGCTGCGATGGGTGCGGCCGACCTCGTCCCCGGCTTCTCCGGGGGGACCGTCGCGCTCGTCGCCGGCATCTACCCGCGCCTCGTCACCAACGTGCGCCGCGCCGCACACGTCGTCGCCCTGGTGCTGCGTCTCCGGCTGCGCTCCGTCCCTGAGGCGCTCCGCGCCCTCGAGTGGTCGTTCCTGCTCGTGCTGCTCGCCGGCCTCGTCGGGACGGCGCTGGCGCTCGCCTCCACCCTGCGGACGCTCCTCGAGGACGAGCCCGTCGTCATGAGCGCGCTCTTCCTCGGCCTCGTGCTCGGAGCCGCGTTCGTCGCGCGCCACCAGCTGCAGGAGAAGGCCGACCTGCGCATCGGCGCCATCGTCGCGGGCAGCGCGGCGGTCACCGCGCTCCTGCTCGGCCTGCGTCCCGACGTCGCGGGTGACCCCTCGCTCCTGTTCCTCGCCGCCAGCGCCGCCGTCGCCGTGTGCGCGATGATCCTGCCGGGCGTGTCGGGCTCGTTCCTGCTGCTGCTGCTCGGCACGTACGCGGCGGTCGTCACCGCCGTCGCCGACCGAGACCTCGTCACGATCGGTGTGCTCGTCGTCGGTGCCGCGTCGGGGCTGCTGGCCTTCGCGACGCTGCTCGACCGGCTGCTGCGTCGCGCGCACGACACCGTCCTCGCCGTGCTGATCGGGCTGATGGTCGGATCGGCGCGGGTGCTGTGGCCGTGGCCGTCGGCGACGGGCGTGGGGGACCCGACGCTCGGCGCTCCGGCCGGGCAGGTCCTCCCCGCCGTCCTCGCCACCTTCGGTGCCGCCGGTGCGGTGCTCGTCGTCGACGCCGCCCTCAGGCGGGCAGGAGCCCCCGGCGGTGCGCGTCCTGCCAGCGGCCCATCGCCTCGCGGCAGCCGCTGAGGTCGGGGACGAGCGCGAGGCGGACCCAGCCGTCCCCGCCCGCGCCGAACGCGCGCCCTGGCGTCACCACCAGCCCCGCCTCGAGGAGCGCCGTCGCGTACGCGAGGTCGTCGCCGCCGGGAGCCGCGACCCACACGTAGAACGTCGCCTCCGACCCCGACCACCGCAGGTCGAGCTCGCGCAGGCCGTCGAGCACGACCTCGCGCTTGGCCGCGAAGATCGCTCGCCGCTCCTCGACGTGGGCGTCGTCGGCCCACGCGACCTGGGCCGCCGCCTGCACGAAGTCGGGGGAGGCCGTCCCCGTGTCCTCGCGGAGCGTCCGCAGGCGTGCGACGAGCGCCGCGTCCCCGACGATCGCTCCCGAGCGGTACCCGGTCATCCCGGATCGCTTCGACAGCGAGAGGACCGCGATGACGCCGGCCGCGTCGTCACCCGCGACCTCGAGCAGGCTCGGTGCCGGCGCGTCGAACCACAGCTCCTGGTAGCACTCGTCGGAGCACAGCAGGATGTCGTTGGCGCGTGCGACGTCGAGCTGGTCGCGGAGGTAGGCGCGGTCGACGGTCGCGCCCGTCGGGTTGTGCGGGTAGCCGAGCCACGCGATCGCGGTCCTCGCGAGCACGTCGGCGTCGAGCGCACCGAGGTCGAGGCGCCAGCCGTCGCCCTCGGTCAGCACGACCGCGTGCGGCTCGCCCCCGGCGTAGCGGGCGCCGCGTGCGTACGTCGGGTAGCCGGGCGTGCCCCAGACGACCGTGCGGCGCTCGCCGGCGGGATCGATGAAGGCGAGCGGGAGGTGGAAGATCGCCTCCTTCGAGCCGGACGTCGGCAGCACCTGCGTCGCCGGGTCGACGTGCACCCCGTGGCGACGGGCGAGGAAGCCGGCGACGGCCGCGCGGGTCGCCGCCTGCCCGTACCCGGTCGGGTAGCTGGACACGGGACCGAGCGCGCCGACGAGCGCCGCCCGGACCGCCTCCGGCGTCGGCTCGTCGGGATCGCCGATGGAGAGGTCGATGAGCGCCTGCCCGGCACCGCGACGCCGAGCGACCTCCTCGCGGAGCGCCGCCAGGGGGTTCGCGCCGCCGGAGCGGACGGCAGGGTTCGTCGTGACCATCGGCCCAGCCTAACTACGCTCCACGGCGCGGTCGCGGACGGTCGACCTCGCCGCGGAGCGCACCGGAGGACGAGCATGGGGGGCGGCATCGACGCGCCGGGTCTGCAGCACCTCGTGCGCCTGAGCGGCACGGACCGGCCGGGCATCACCGCGGCGGTCCTCGCAGCCCTCGACGACGCTGGCGTGGTCCTGCATGAGATGGACCAGCTCGTGGTGCGCGGCAGCCTGACCCTCGACCTGCTCGTCGAGGCGGACGCCGCCGCGCATCTCGCCGGGATCCTCCAGCCGCTCGCCGGCGAGCTCGGCGTCCGGCTCGACGTCGAGCCCGCGCCGGCGCCCCGCCCGCCGGCTCCCGCACCGAGCCGGGCCGTCGTGACGGTCATCGCACCGCGCCTGACCGCCGGGGCGCTCGCCGCGGTCACCGGTGCGATCGCGACGGCCGGCGCGAACATCGCGCGCATCGTGCGCCTCGCCCACCGACCCGTCTGCGCGTTCGAGTTCCGCGTCAGCGGGGGTGACCCGGTGACGCTGCGCTCGGTGCTGCTCGACGCGGCCGCCTCGCACGGCGTCGACGTCGCCGTGCAGCCGGAGCGGCTCGAGCGACGCGCGAAGCGGCTGGTCGTGCTCGACGTCGACTCGACGCTGATCCGCGACGAGGTCATCGAGCTGATCGCCGACGAGGTCGGACGCGGCGAGGAGGTCGCGGCCATCACGGCCCGTGCGATGGCGGGCGAGCTCGACTTCGAGCAGAGCCTGCGAGCTCGGGTCGGTCTGCTCGCCGGTGCGGACGTGTCGGCCCTCGACCGCGCGGCCGCGCGGGTCCGGCTGACCCCGGGGGCGCGCACGCTCGTCACCACGTTGCGCCGGCTCGGCTACACGGTCGCCGTCGTGTCCGGCGGCTTCGACCACGTCGTCGGCCCGATCGCCGAGCTGCTCGGCATCGACCACGCGGTCGCGAACCGGCTCGAGATCATCGACGGGCGCCTCAGCGGCGGGCTCGTCGGTCCGATCCTCGACCGTGCGGGGAAGGCCAGCGAGCTGCGACGCATCGCCGAGCTCGAGCGCGTCCCGCTCGAGCAGACCGTCGCGATCGGTGATGGTGCGAACGACCTCGACATGATCGCCGCAGCCGGGCTCGGCGTCGCGTTCAACGCGAAGCCCGTCGTCCGCGCCGCGGCCGACACGAGCCTGAACGTGCCGAGGCTCGACGCCATCCTGTTCCTGCTCGGTATCCCTGCCGACGAGATCGTGCTGGACCCCGATGACGATGAGCCGCCCGCCCCCACGGGCCCTGGCTGCGTGGAGACCTGATGTCCGGACGGATCACCCTCCTGCACCGCACCGCCGTCGCGAACCTGCCCCTCATCGAGGAGGCGGGTCTGCGCACGCGCATCGACCTGAGCGCCCGGCTCGGCGCGCTCGGTCCGTTCGACGAGGCGGCGACGGGCCGCTTCGCGCGGGGCCGGCGGGTGTCCGGCTGGGTGTCGCGGACCGCGGCCGACGCGCAGCGCGGCCCGGTCGGCCCGGGGCTCGTCTCCTTCAGCGTCGACCCCCGCCGCGTGGTCGCGAACCTGGCTGCGGACCGTGAGGCCGACCCGGTCGGTGTCTGGGCACGCATGCGTCCCCTCGCCGAGCTGCTCGCCGAGGTCGGCGGCGACGTCGCGGCGCTCCCGGAGGACCTCGAGGTCCACCAGGAGCTCCCGGTGCGCGCCAAGCTCGTCCGCATCCTCGCGCCGGACGCGGACCCGGACGCCTACGGGCCGTTCGCCGCGCTCGTCGCGGCCGTCGCCGACGACGACCGGGTCGCCGCGAAGCTCGTGATGCACCTGGCCCTCGCCGTCGCGGACGGCGACGCGGCGCATCCCGCCTACCTCTCCGCGTGCGCGCTCGCATGGCGTGACGCCGAGGACGCGCCGGACCTCGGCCGAAGGGTCGCGCGTGCCGACGCGGAGACGGTGCTCGAGGCGGTGCTCGCCGAGCACGGGGACGACGCGCCGGAGGGTGTCGAGCTGCTGCGCGGCGTGCTCGACGGGCTGCGAGGAGCGGCGGACGCGGCGGGGGAGGACCTCGGCGTCCACATGATGGACCGCTCGCTCGCGTCGCTCGCGCGCATCACCGCCGACGCCTGAGGCGGCGGACGGTCAGAGGCTGACGATGTTCAGCGTCGCGATCTCGCGGGCGTCCTCGCTGCCGGTGACCGTGAAGCGCACCCGCTGGCCGATGCGCAGCTCACGCAGGCCCGACGCCTGCATGGCGCGGCCGCTGAAGCGCAGCTCGACGAGGTCGTCGTCGAGCAGCGCGCCCGAGCGGGTCTCGGGGTCGTAGGAGCGGATGGTCCCCTGCGGCATGCGAGGCTCCCGGCGTCGATGTCGGCGGTGCTGGACCGCGACAGGCTTCGTGGTCGATCGGAGGTCGGTCGCAGCAGGTTAGCCGCGGCCCTCCGGGAGCAGCGCTGCGGTCGCCGGGCCGGCCGACGTCCCGTCGAGCTCGCGGGGGAGCGCACGGAGGTCGCCCGCACCGTCCACGTCGTGCCGCGCTCCGGCGAGGTCCAGGCGCGTGGCGCGTAGCCCGAGCGCGCCGGCCACCG
>SKII01000146.1 GCA_007116505.1 Nitriliruptoraceae bacterium | reverse complement strand
GCGGGGCCGAGCGGGCAGGAGCCGTCGAAGCCCTTCGCACGCGCCCACTGCTTCTCGCGCTGCTGCACGTCGCGCATCGTCACGTCGTTCGCACAGGTGACGCCGAGCACCGCCGCGGCCGCGACCTCCGGCGTCACGCGCGAGATGAGCGCGCCGATGACCACGGCGATCTCGCCCTCGTAGCTGACCTCGTCCGACAGGTCCGTCGGGCTGCGGAGCGCATCGCCGGGGCCGATGACGGCGGTGGACGGCTTGAGGAACAGCAGCGGCTCGGTCGGGACCTCGTTGCCGAGCTCCTCCGCATGCGCGACGTAGTTCCGGCCCACCGCGACGATCTTCGACGGGATTACCGGGGCGAGCAGGCGCAGCCCCGCGACGCTGACGCGCTGCCCCGTCGGGCGGTACGTCGTGAACGGGTGCGGCTCGATGAGGGCGACCTCGTCGCCCTCGATGGTGCCGTAGACGGGCTCACCGTCGACGAGGCACCGGACGAAGCGGGTCATGCGCGGACCTCCCTGGTCGCACCGATGATGGCATGCACGTACGCGTCCGACAGGGCCAGCCACGACGCCTCGACGACGTTCTGGTGGACCCCGACGGTGTCGAGGATGCGACCGCCGTCGCTCGACGCGATGAGCACGCGGGTCGTCGCGTCGGTCCCGGCGGTCGCCTCCAGGATGCGCACCTTGTAGTCGACGAGGTGCACGTCATGAAGCACCGGCCACCGGCCGTTGACCGCGTTGCGGAACGCCTGGTCGAGCGCGTCGACCGGACCGTTGCCCTCGCCGGCACCGAGCAGCCGCTCACCGGCGACCTCGACGGCGACGGTCGCCTCCGAGCGGGTCGAGAGCTCGTCGGAGCCGCCGCTGACGGACACGCGGAAGTGGAGGGTCCGGAACGGCTCGTCCTGCGGCTGCAGCAGACCTGCGCAGCGCCGCAGCAGCAGCCCGAAGGAGGCGTCGGCGGCCTCGTACGACCAGCCGACGGCCTCGCGCTGCTTCACCTCGGCGAGCACCGCCCGCGCCTGCTCGTCGGTGATGTCGACGCCGAGCTCCGCCGCCTTCATGAGCACGTTCGAGCGGCCGGCGAGCTCGCTGACGACGAGCCGCTGACGGTTCCCGACCACGTCCGGGTCGACGTGCTGGTACATGTCCGGCGCCTTCGCCAGAGCGGACGCGTGCAGGCCCGCCTTATGGCTGAACGCCGTGTGGCCGACGTAGGGCGAGACCGACGGGGTCGACTGGTTGCACAGCTCCGCGATCGAGTGGCTGATCTCCGTGAGCCGCTCGAGCCGCTCGGGACCGACGAGCTCGAGCCTTCGCTTCAGCTGCAGGTCGCCGAGGACCGTGAACAGGTTCGCGTTGCCACAGCGCTCGCCGATCCCGTTCGCCGTGCCCTGGACCTGCCGGGCCCCGACCTCGAGGCCGAGCAGGGAGTTCGCGACCGCGCACCCCCCGTCGTCATGGAAGTGCAGGCCGACGTCGACGCCGAGCGTGCGCACCATCTCGTCGACGACCTCCGCGACGTCCCACGGCATCGCGCCACCGTTGGTGTCACACAGCACGATGGCCTCCGCGCCGGCCTCCGCCGCCGCGACGCAGACCTCGCGCGCGTAGTCGCGGTCCCGCGCCCAGCCGTCGAAGAAGTGCTCGGCGTCGAACATGACGCGTCGCCCCTGGGAGCGCAGGTGGCGGACCGAGTCGGCGACCATGGCGAGGTTCTCGGCGCGGCTCGTGCGCAGCGCCTCGTCGACGTGGTAGCCCCACGACTTCCCGACGAGCGTGATGACGTCGGTCCGCGCGTCCACCAGCGCCGCGAGCTGCGCGTCGTCCTCGACCGGCCGGCCCGGCGCGCGCGTCATCCCGAATGCGACGAGCGTGGCGGAGGTCAGCGCGAGCTCGCCGTCCGCAGCACGGGCGAAGAACTCGGTGTCCTTCGGGTTCGCGCCCGGCCAGCCGCCCTCGATGTAGGTGACGCCGAGCTCGTCCATCGCCCGCGCGACACGCAGCTTGTCCTCGACCGACAGCGTGATGCCCTCACGCTGCGTGCCGTCGCGCAGGGTCGTGTCGTACAGGTCCACCCCGGGCCGCGGGCCCGGGAGCGGTGCGTCACCGCCGTCGTAGGTCGTCACGTCGCTGTCCTCCCCCGGGTCACCGGGCACGGGTACGGACCGGACGTGCCGGGTGCAGGGGGGCCGGGATCCTCCGGGCCGCTCCCGCAGCCCGGCACGCGCCGGCTACGGGAGCGTCCGAATGATGATGGCCCCGCCCACGGCGAGGACGGACCGGGACCGGGTCACGGTCCGGACGGTGCCGTCCTGCTGCGGTGCGGGGCCCACGTGCGCTCCTCAGTGAGGAGCGCAACGGTAGCGCCTCAGTCCTCCAGGCGGAAACCGACCTGGATGGTCACCTGGAAGTGCTGGACGGCACCCTCGTCGATCCAGCCGCGGATCTCCTTGACCTCGAACCAGTCGAGGTTGCGCAGCGTCTGCCCGGCCTTCTCGACCGCACGGCGGATCGCGTCGTCGACGCCCTCGCGGCTCGAGCCGACCAGCTCGACCTTCTTGTACACGTTCGCCATGGTTGCTCCTCTTCCTCAGGGTCGTGCCGTGCGTCGCCTCCCTCAGGCGCCGAGGAGGGCGACCAGGCGGTCGCCGACGTCGGCGGTCGTCATCGTGGTCCCGTCGGGGACCCGTCCCCCACGCTCCTCGAGGAGCGCCGAGACCGCGCGGTCGATGCGCGCCGCGGCGGCCTCCTCGCCGAGCGCGTCGAGCATGTGCCCGAGGCTGATCACGGCAGCCACGGGGTCGGCCTTGCCCGTGCCGGTGATGTCCGGCGCCGAGCCGTGCACCGGCTCGAACATCGAGGGGGCCGCACGCGTCGGGTCGAGGTTCCCGCTCGACGCGAGGCCCATGCCACCCTGCACCGCGGCGGCGAGATCGGTGATGATGTCCCCGAACAGGTTCTCGGTGACGACCACGTCGAAGCGCTCCGGGCGCGTCACGAGGTAGAGGCAGGCCGCGTCGACGTGGACGTAGTCACGCTCGACGTCGGGGAAGTCCGCCTCGCCGACCTCGATGAACGTGCGCTCCCAGAGGTCACCGGCATGCACGAGGACGTTCGTCTTGTGCACGAGCGTCAGGTGGCCCCGGCGGCGACGTGCCTGCTCGAACGCGTAGCGGATGACACGCTCCACGCCGTGGCGCGTGTTCACGCTCTCCTGCGTCGCGACCTCGTGCGGCGTCCCGACGTGGACCGCCCCACCGACGCCGGCGTACACCGACTCCGTGTTCTCGCGGACGATCAGCATGTCGCACCGCTCCGGCGTCAGACCGGCGACCGGCGAGGTCACGCCCGGGTAGAGCTTGACCGGACGGAGGTTCACGTACTGGTCGAGCGCGAAGCGCAGGCGCAGCAGGAGCCCCCGCTCGAGCACGCCGGGCGGGACGTCGGGCGTCCCGACCGCGCCGAGCAGGATCGCGTCGTATGCGCGCAGCTCGTCGATCGTCGCGTCCGAGAGGACCTCGCCGGTGGCCCTGTAGCGCCGCCCTCCGAGGTCGAAGTCGGTCCGTTCGGTCGTGAAGCCCTCGAGCCCGGCGACCGCGTCGAGGACCTTGAGGGCCTCTCCGACGACCTCCGGACCGATGCCGTCGCCACCGATGACCGCGATGCGATGGACCGCCACCGTGACCCCCTGCCTCGTCTAGGTTGGTGAGGTGGTGACGCTAGCGGCCGCAGGGGGGCCGCTCGGACGGCACACGGACGGCACGCGGACGGCACGCGGACGGAGGGGACCATGGGCACCGGTGCGGACGACGCGAGGGGGGCCGCCGCACGCACGGTCGCCGAGGCTGCGGAGCGGCTCGTCGCCCTCTCCCACGGCGTCCACGGGGACGCGGAGCTCGCCTTCGAGGAGCACCGCTCGAGCGCACGGCTCGTCGAGATGCTCGACGCCGCTGGCCTGCGCGTGGAGACCGGCGTTGCGGGGCTCGACACGGCGTTCGTCGCGACGGCTGGCAGCGGCCCGGTGACCATCGGCATCTGCGCCGAGTACGACGCGCTGCCGGGTATCGGCCACGCGTGCGGCCACAACGTCATCGCGGCCGCCGCGGTCGGTGCCGGTCTCGCGCTCGCGCCGCTCGCCGACGACCTCGGCATCACCGTGAAGGTGCTCGGCACGCCGGCCGAGGAGGGGGGTGGCGGGAAGATCCTGATGCTCGACGCCGGACTGTTCGACGACGTGCATGCCGCGATGATGGTCCATCCCGCACCCGACGAGTCGCTGACGCTCCCCTGCCTCGCCGTCGAGCACCTCACCGTCCGCTACCGCGGCCGCGAGGCGCACGCGTCCGGCTACCCGCAGCTCGGCATCAACGCGGCCGACGCGCTCACCGTCGCACAGGTCGGCATCGGCCTGCTCCGCCAGCACCTCGACCCGTCGCACCGCGTGCATGGCATCGTCACGCACGGCGGTGACGCACCCAACATCGTGCCGGGTGCGACCAGCGGGGCGTGGTACGTGCGCGCCCGGACGCTCGCAGAGCTCGAGGAGCTGTCGCCGCGCGTGCGCGCCTGCTTCGAGGCCGGCGCACTCGCGACCGGGTCCCAGCTGGAGGTCGAGCTCGCGAGCCCGCGCTACAGCGAGTTCCTGCCCGACGAGATGCTGCTCGACCTCTACGAGCGCGAGGCGGTCGACGTCGGCCGCGTGTTCACCACGCGGCACGCGTCGGAGCAGCTGTCCGGTTCGACCGACATGGCGAACGTGTCGCTGCACGTCCCGACGATCCACCCGATGCTCGGCATCGAGTCGGACGGTGCGGTCAACCACCAGCCCGGCTTCACCGCGGCCGCGGCACGACCGTCGGCCGACCGCGCCGTGCTCGACGGTGCCCTGGCCATGGCGCGTACGTCCATCGCCGCGGCGCTCGACGACGAGGCACGGACGAGGCTGCTCGCCACCCACGCGGCCGCGCGCAGGTGAGCATGCTGGGTCCGGACGGGCTGGGCGGCGACCGCAGCGCCCTCGACGCGCGGCGCGCACAGGTCCTCGACGCGCTCGGTGCGCTCGCGACGGTCGACGGGTCCACGCATGAGGGGCGGATCCACGGCTGGGAGCTCGACGGCACCGACGTCCTGCTCACCACCGAGCTGACCGGTGTCGCGACGCTGACCGAGCGGATGCGCGTCGTCGCGCCCGACGGCGACGTGCTGGCCCCCGACCCGGACGACCCTGCGGTCGCCGGTGCGCTCGACGTGCTCGCCCTCACGACGTCCGTCTCCTACCTCAAGGCGACGCTCCCGCGGAGCGTCGTGGTGGCGGGTCGGAGCGGATCGACCGCCGGCCCGGCCACGCTCGAGATGCTCCGGGCCCTGCTCACCGACGGGCTCGCGGAGCTCGCCCTGCGCGCCGGGCTCGGACGGCTCGACGGGAGGGTCGAGGTCGCGGCGGAGCGCGCGGAGGAGGTCGCGGCGGAGCGCGCGGAGGAGGTCGCGGCAGGCGTCGTGTCACCGGACCGCACGGTCCGCGGCGGCGTGCTCGTCACGGTCGGCGGGGGGAAGGACTCGGCACTCACGCTGGCGCTCGCCGCGCGGCACGACCCCGACGCGCTCGCCGTCGCGGTGAACCCGCGTCCGCCGATGGAGCGCACGGCACGGTGGGCGGGACTCGGGCTCGTCCGGGTCGAGCGACGGCTCGACCCGCGCCTGCTCGAGCTCAACGCCGCCGGTGCGATCAACGGGCACGTGCCGATCACGGCCATCGTGACCTCCGCGGCCGTGCTCGCGGCGGCGGTGCTCGGTCGGGGGACGGTCCTCGTGTCGAACGAGCGCTCGGCCGACGCCGCGACGCGCGAGGTCGACGGGTGGCGTGTGAACCACCAGTACAGCAAGACGAGCGCGTTCGAGCGCCTGCTCGGCGCCGCGCTCGATGAGGCCGGCGCGCGCACGCGGGTCGTGTCCCTGCTGCGCCCACTGACCGAGCTCGCGATCGCGCGCGGTGTGGCGCGCGAGGTGGGGCTCGTCGCGCAGGTCACGAGCTGCAACGCGGCGTTCGCGATGTCCGGGCCGGGCGACGGCTGGTGCGGACGCTGCGACAAGTGCCGCTTCGTCCAGCTCGCCCTCGCCCCGTTCTCCGAGCGTGCGCGGCTGACCGCGGACCTCGGCTTCGACGCCCTCGGCGACCCGGATCAGGTCGACGCCTTCGCGACGATGCTCGACGACGCGACGAAGCCGTTCGAGTGCGTCGGGACGGTCGAGGAGGTCCGCCTCGCCCTCGACCTGCTCGCCTCCACCGCCGGCGGCTCCGACCCCGCGTGGGCCGATGCCGCCGCCGTGCGCGCGCTCGGGGATGCGGACGCGCCGGATGCCGGAGCCCGCCTCACGGCGGCGCTACGCCCTGACCCTGGCGTCACGCTCCCCGCACCGTTCGGGACGTGGCTGGCCGAGGTCGTCGCGGAGGGCGCACGATGATCGTCGTGCTCGGACATGGCCGTGAGACGCGGGCCTGGCTCGCACGACGCGACGCCACGGACACCCGGGAGGTGCTGGTCCTCGACGAGGCACCGCCGACGCCGGACGCGACCGCGTCGGGCGACGGGCTCGCCGGTGCCGCCGTGCGCACCGCCACGGTCGACCTCGACGACGTCGCGAGCGTGCGCGCTGCGGTCGGCGACCGGCGTGTCGAGGCCGTCGTCCGCTCCCCCGGCGTCAGCCCCTACCGCCCGGGTCCGGCCTGGCTCGTGGGGCTCGCGCCGACGGCGACCCCCACGGGGCTGTGGCTCGCGGCCGCTGCCCCCGACGACCTGGTCGCTCTCACCGGCACGAAGGGCAAGTCGACCGCGACCGCGATGACCGCCCACCTGCTGCGCGCAGCCGGCCGGGAGGTGGTGCTCGCCGGCAACATCGGCGTGCCGCTCACGACCGTCGACCCGTCCGCGCCCCGCGACGACCTCGTCGTCGAGCTATCGAGCTACCAGCTCGCGGACCTCGAGCTGCGCGTCCCCGCGAGCGCGGCGGCCGTCACCACGCTGTTCACCGACCACGTGCCCTGGCACGGCAGCGTGGACCGCTACCACGGCGACAAGCTGCGCCTGCTCGGCATGGCGACGTGGCGGGTCGTCGGCCAGCAGGTCGCCCGCCTCGGCGCTGCGGCCGGCCGCTACGACGCCGTCGCCGGCGACGCGACACCGGAGGTCGCGGCCGCGGTCGCCTTGCCCTTCGTGCCGGTGAGAGCGACCAGGTCGTCGGGGGCAGCGGCCGCG
>SKII01000106.1 GCA_007116505.1 Nitriliruptoraceae bacterium | reverse complement strand
CGCCGAGGTGGGCGTAGTAGCCGTTGATCTCGCGGGCGCGCTTGGCCGCGAGGTGCACGAGGTGGAAGGTCGAGTCGACCTTCGAGCGCAGGACGTCGAACTCAGCGATGGGAGTGCCTCCGATGGGGACCCGCGACGACGCGGTGCGTGGAGGATAGCCCGGGTCAGAGGCCGCTGCGAGCCTTCGCGATCAGGTCGGCGACCTCGCGGGTGCAGCGGTCGAGGTCGTCGTTCACGACGACGTGGTCGAAGGCGTCCGCGGCAGCCATCTCGCGACGGGCGACCTCCAGGCGGTCGAGGATGGTCGCCTCGTCCTCCGTGCCCCGGTCGCGCAGCCGGCGCTCGAGCTCGTCGAAGGTGGGCGGGACGAGGAAGATGAGGAGCGCTTCGGGGAGACCCGCGCGCACCTGCAGCGCTCCCTGGACCTCGATCTCGAGCAGGACCGTCCGTCCCCTCCCGACCGCCTCCTCGAGGGGGTCGCGCGGGGTGCCGTAGCGATGCCCCGCGTACTCCGCCCACTCCAGCAGCGCACCGGTGACGACCATGCGGTCGAACGTCCCTCCGTCGACGAAGTGGTAGGCCACGCCGTCGCGCTCCCCCGGACGCGGCGACCGGGTGGTGGCCGACACGGACACCTCGAGACCGTCGAGGAGCCCGTGGAGTCCCGCGTGCACGCTGCCCTTCCCGACCCCGGACGGTCCGGACACGACGACGACGAGGCCACGTCGGCCACCGGGGTCCAATGCCGGCGATCCGCTCCCACCGAGCTCGGTCACGCGTCCCTCCTGCGGCCCCAGTCCCCGGAGAGCAGCACGTCCCTCTGCCGAGCCCCGAGCCCGCGGACGCGCCGGGACGGAGCGATGGCGCAGGCCTCGAGGATGCGCTCGACGCCGCGGGGCCCGACACCCGGCAGCGAGCCGAGCGCATCGGAGACCCGCATCCCCGCGAGCGCCGGCTCGTCCGCGGCCGCCGCGATCAGGTCGGCCAGGCACGCACGGCCGTCGGCGAGACGCGCCTTCCACTCCGCACGCACACGCCTCGCCTCGACGGCGCTGCGTGACGCACGCCGACGGGCGTCGTCGTCGAGCTCGGGGACGGACACGGCAGACCCTCTCGTTGCGACACCGGCGCGTCGCCACAGCGATGCGACCCGGCGCTGGCGCGCGACGGTAGTCGTCGCGCCCGCGCACGTGCGCGACCTGTCCCGGCATGTCCCCTCCCGGCACTACCGTCTCGCCATCGTCGCCATGGAGGACCGGATGCCCGGGTTCGTGCTCGGTGTGGACCTCGACGGTGTGTGCGGCGACTACGAGGCCGCGCTGCGAGCATCGGTCGCGAGGCGTCGGGGCGTCCCTCCCGAGACGCTCCCGCCCCAGGCGTCGACCGGGCACTTCACCGAGTGGGGCATGAGCGCGGAGGACTTCCGCGAGGCCCACCGCGTGGCCGTCGTCGAGGACGGCATCTTCCGCACGATGGAGCCGTACCCGGGCGTCGCGGAGGTGCTCTGGCGCCTGTCCGACGCGGGCGTATGGATCCGGGTCATCACGCACCGGCTCCTGTTCAACGGCCTGCACGAGTCGAGCGCGGCCGACACGGCCGTATGGCTCGACCAGCACGACATCCCCTACCGGGACCTGTGCTTCATCGGCGACAAGGCGATGGTGGGGGCCGACGTCTACCTCGATGACAGCCCGCACAACATCGACAACCTGCGTGCCGCTGGGCGCACGGCCGTCGTGTTCGACCAGCTCTACAACCGTCACCTGGACGGCCCGAGGGTCAGGAGCTGGGCCGAGGTGGAGCCGCTGGTGCTCGACCGCCTCGACGGTGACCCTGCGCGCGACAGCGCGGACGAGGAGGAGGATCTCGGTGGCTGAACGTGCGCTCGACGCCGAAGGGGTCGCGCGGCTCCTCGACGTCCTCATGGACGCGGAGGCGCTCCGCTTCGGGGACCTCGTGACGAAGTCGGGCCGACCGACGCCCTACTTCGTCAACTTCGGGCAGGTGCGCACCGGCGGGCAACTGGCGGCGCTGGCCGAGTGCTACGCCGACGGCGTCGAGCAGGTCTTCGGCGCTGAGGTCGACCTGCTGTTCGGGCCGGCCTACAAGGGGATCCCGCTCGCGGTCGCGACGGCCCTGGCGCTCCGACGCCGCGGCATCGATGTCGGCTTCAGCTTCGACCGCAAGGAGGCGAAGGACCACGGCGAGGGTGGGACGATCGTCGGGTCCCAGCCGCGCGACGGCGACCGCATCGTCATCCTCGAGGACGTGACCACCGCCGGCACGTCGCTGCGCGCCTCCGTGCCGCTCCTGCGCGCGACGGCTGATGTCGAGGTCGTCGGTGTCCTCGTCGGCGTGGACCGTCTCGAGCATGCCGAGGATCCCTCGGAGACCGCGCTCGACGGCATCGGACGTTCCCTCGGTCTGCGCGTCGCTGCGCTCGCGACCGTCCGGGACCTCGCAGAGCGGCTGCACGGCCGCGGGGTCGACGACGAGGACCTCGCACGCATCGGACGCCACCTCGAGCAGTACGGCGCCCGTCCCGCCTGAGGCCTGCGCGCTCAGAGGGCCGCGCTCAGAGGGCCGCGCTCAGAGGGCCGCGCTCAGAGCGTCGCGCTCAGAGGGTCGCGACGATGCCCTCGACCGCGGCGACGGGGTCGGCCGCCCGGGTGATGGGCCGACCGATGACGAGCAGGTCCGCGCCGGAGCCCACCGCCTGCGCGGCGCTCATCGCCCGAGCGTGGTCGTCGACCGCGGTCGTCTCCGCACGGATGCCCGGGGTGACGACGAGCGGCGCTGCACCGACCGCCTCCCGTACGCGGCCGAGGTCCGCAGGTGCGCAGACCAGACCGTCGATGCCGCTCGCGACCGCGAGGGCCGCGAGCCGAGGTACCTGGACCGCCGCTGCGTCCATGCCCATCGCCGCGAGCTCGGTGTCGCTCGTCGACGTGAGCACCGTGACCGCGAGCAACCGGAGGCGCCCGCCCGAGGCCTCGCCAGCCGCCTCAGCCGCAGCGTTCAGCATCGCAGCACCACCCGACGCATGCACGGTGAGGAGCCCGACGTCGAGCGCCGCCGCGGACGCGACGCTGCGCGCGACCGTCGTCGGGATGTCGTGGAGCTTCAGGTCGAGGAACACCGGCGCATGCTCGGCGATCGCGGCGACGGCGCGCGGCCCCTCGCGGGTGAACAGCTCGAGCCCGACCTTCATCCATCCGACGTGTCCGGCGAGACGGCGCGCGAGGCCGACAGCAGCCTCGAGCTCGTCGACGTCGAGAGCGACGACCACGCGCGAGCCGGGTCCCTCCGGCGCGCCGCTCACCGTGCACCCCGCGTGGCGACCGCCCCGATGAGCTCGCGCACGCTCGCGTGTCCATGCTCGGCGAGCCAGGCCGCGAGTCCGTCGCGCAGCGTCTCGGTCGCGAAGGGGTCCACGAAGCCGCCCGTCCCGACGGCCACCGCGCTGGCCCCCGCCCGGAGGAACTGCACGACGTCCTCGACGGTGCGGACACCCCCGCACCCGACGATCGGAACGTCGGGCAGTGCGCTGTGCACCTGATGGACGACCCGGACGGCGACCGGCCGGATCGCGGGCCCGCTGAGGCCCCCGTAGGTGTTCGCGAGCTCGGGGAGCCCGGTCACGGGGTCGATCGCCATCCCGAGGATCGTGTTGATCAACGTGAGGCCGTCGGCTCCTGCACCGACGACGGCGGAGGCGACCGCGACGACGTCGCTCGCGTCAGCGCTCAGCTTCGCGAGCACCGGTACGTCGGCGACGCGTGCGACGGCCCGGATCAGCTCCGCCGACGCCGTCGGGTCGAGCGCGAACACCAGGCCACGATGCTCGACGTTGGGGCATGAGAGGTTCACCTCGATCGCGGCGACACCCTCCGCTCCGCGCAGGCGCCGCGCGACGTGCGCGAAGTCCTCGACCGTGTCGCCGGCGATGGAGACGACGGTCGTCGCGCCGTGCTCCACGAGCCAGGGCAGGTCCTCCTCGAGCCACGCGTCGACGCCGGGGTTCTGCAGGCCGATGGCGTTGAGCATGCCCGAGGGCGTCTCGACCATCCGGGGCGTCGGGAGCCCCTTCCGCGGAGCGCGCGTGACGGACTTCACCACGACCGCGCCGATGCTGCCGACGTCGACGAAGCGGTCCATCTCGCGCCCCGACGCGAAGCAGCCGGAGGCGGTCACGATCGGGTTCGCGAGGTCGAGACCGGCGATGCTCGTCGTCAGGTCGACGTGCGCCCCGGCCGGGGCCGCGCTGCCGTGCGGGTGCGCCGTCATCGGTCCTCCTCCGTGCGCTGAGGCGCGAGAGCCATCGCCTCGGCGGCGTCGACGGCAGCACCGAGGCCCATCGCACGCCAGTCGACGCGGGCCCCGTCCATGACCGGACCGTCGATGCACGAGCGGCGCATCTGCACCTCGCCCTCGCGGTCGCGCACCGGGATCACGCAGGTGAAGCAGATGCCGAGCCCGCAGGCCATCCTCTCCTCGAGCGCCACCCTCACCGGGACACCGAGTCGCTCCCCCACCGCGGACACGGCGGCGAGCATCGCGTTCGGACCGCACGCATAGATCACGTCGCTCCGTCCGCGCGCGACGGCGTCCGGCATGGCGTCGGTGACGCGGCCGTGGATGCCGGCGCTGCCGTCGTCGGTGGTGACCTGCACGCTGTGCGCGATGCGCTTCGCCTCGAGGGAGTGGAGCAGCGTGGACTCGCTCGACGCGCCGACGATGAGGTCGACACGATGTCCGAGCGGGACGAGGACCTCCGTGAGGTAGTGGAGCGGGGCCGCGCCGTAGCCGCCACCGACGAGCAGGCAGCTCGCTGGGCGCTGCGGCAGCGGGAAGGGCCGGCCGAGCGGACCGACGACGTCGAGCTTCCTCCCCACCTCGACGTCGGCGAGCCATGCCGAGCCGGGCCCGTCCGGACCGACGACCAGCTCGACCGTGCCGACACCGCCGGCTCCGGACTCGGCACGCGCCACCGAGAGCGGTCGCCGGAGCAACGTCCCCGGGGCCTCCACCGCGACCTCGAGGAACTGCCCCGGCGTGCATCGGCTGGCGAGGTCCGGCGCTGCGAGCACGAGGGTGACGTACGGGCCGCTCCGTCGACGCGTCACGACCTCGGCGACGACCCGGGCCGGACCGTCGCGATCCACGCGCCCCTGCACGTCGGGCACGCTCATGCGCCGACCTCGGGCTCGGCGGTCCGTCCGGCGAGCCGGGCGAGCACCCCGGCATGCCGGTCCTGCAGGGAGCGGACCTCGAAGCCGTCCCGCTGCAGCGCCTCGACGCCGAGGAGTGCCGCGCTCATCCCGGCGACGGTCGTCACGCACGGCACGCCGTGGCTGACGGCGGTCTGCCGGATGAGGATGCCGTCGCCACGGGCGTCGGCCCCGAACGGCGTGTTGAGGACGAGCACGATGCCGCCGTCACGCAGCCCGCGCACGATGGCATCGTCGCCCTCCGTGATCTTCCCGATGCGGGTGACCGGGACCCCCCAGCGCTTCAGGACGCGCGCCGTCCCGTCCGTCGCGAGCAGGTCCATGCCGAGGTCGACGAGCCGGCGCGCGACCAGCACGACAGCGCGCTTGTCACGGTCGGCGACCGAGACGAACACCGTGCCGCTCCGCGGCAGCGTGAGCGTCCCGGTCCCGCCCTGGGCACGCGCGACCGCGTCGCCGAAGTCGTCAGCGATCCCCATCACCTCACCGGTGGAGCGCATCTCCGGCGTCAGCGCCGGGTCGGCCCCCGGGAAGCGCTCGAAGGGCAGCACGGCCTCCTTCACCGCGACGTGCTGGAGCAGGTCGGGGTCGTAGCCGTGGACGGGGAGCACGCCCTCTGCTCGCAGCTCGGCGAGGGAGGTGCCCGCCATGACGCGTGCGGCCACCTTCGCGAGCGGCGTCCCGATGGCCTTCGAGACGAACGGGACCGTGCGCGAGGCGCGGGGGTTCGCCTCGATGCAGAACAGCTGCTGGTCGCGGACGGCGAACTGCACGTTCATGAGCCCCACGACGCCGAGCCCCTTCGCGATGCGACCGGCGACGTCCATGACCTCGCGCTCGAGGTCGCGCGACAGGGTCACCGGTGGGATGGCGCAGGCCGAGTCGCCCGAGTGGACGCCAGCCTCCTCGATGTGCTCCAGGATGCCGCCGACGAGCAGCTCCTCCCCGTCGAACACGACGTCGACGTCGACCTCGATCGCCGACTCGAGGAAGCGGTCGACGAGGATGGTCTGATCCCCGGCCGCCTCGAGGGCGGCACCGACCTCCCGAGCGAGCGCCGCCGGGTCGTCGACGATGCGCATGGCACGTCCACCGAGCACGAACGATGGCCGGACGAGGACCGGGTAGCCGATCCTCCCGGCGACCTCCGCAGCCTCCTCCGCGCTCCGTGCCGTCCCGCCCGCCGGCATCCGAGCGCCGATGTCGTCCATCATCGCGGCGAAGAGCCCACGGTCCTCCGCCGTCTCGATCGCGTCGGGCGACGTGCCCCAGATCGGCACGCCGGCGTCCGCGAGACCGCGGGCGAGCTTGAGGGGCGTCTGCCCACCGAACTGCACGATGACACCGGCGGGGCGCTCACGGTCGATGACCTCGAGCACGTCCTCGAGCGACAGCGGCTCGAAGTAGAGGCGATCGGCCGTGTCGTAGTCGGTCGAGACGGTCTCCGGGTTGCAGTTGACCATGATGGTCTCGTAGCCGGCGTCCTTGAGGGCGAGGACGGCGTGCACGCAGCAGTAGTCGAACTCGACGCCCTGGCCGATGCGGTTCGGCCCCGAGCCGAGCACGATCACGGACCGCCGGTCGTGCGGGGCGACCTCGTCCTCCTCGTCGTACGTCGCGTAGTGGTACGGGGTCGTCGAGTCGAACTCCGCAGCACACGTGTCGACCGTCCGGTAGACCGGGCGCAGCCCCATGCGATGCCGCGCGGCACGGACCTCACCCTCGGTGAGCGAGGCGAGCTCCGCGATGAGGCGGTCCCCCACCCCGTCACGCTTCGCCGCTCGCAGCAGCGCCGCGTCCTCGAGGATCGCCGGACCGGCGGCGGCGACGCGGGCGTGGAGCTCGGTGAGCTGCACCATCTGGTCGACGAACCACGGGTCGAAGGCCGTGAGGCGCGCCACCTCCTCGGGGTCCATCCCTCGCGCGAGCGCCTGGGCGGTGCGCAGGATGCGGCGCGGGTTCGGCCGCGACAGGTCAGCACGCAGCGTCGCCTCATCGCAGCCGTCGTCAGCGCGGTGGAAGCCGATCGTGCCGTCCTCCAGGCTGCGCAGCGCGCGCTGGAACGCGTCGCGGAAGGAGCGCCCGAACGCCATCGCCTCGCCGACGGAGTGCATCCGCGTCGTCAGCGTGTCGTCGGAGCCGGGGAACTTCTCGAAGTCGAACCGAGGGACCTTCACGACCACGTAGTCGATCGACGGCTCGAACGCGGCGCGCGTCCGTCCGGTGATGTCGTTCGCGATCTCGTCGAGCGTGTAGCCGAGCGCGAGCCGGGCGGCGATCTT
>SKII01000069.1 GCA_007116505.1 Nitriliruptoraceae bacterium | reverse complement strand
GGACGCGTGCTGCGGTCGATCCGTGAGGACGAGGACGCGGCCCGCAGCCTCGGCAAGAACGTGTTCCTCTACAAGATGCAGAGCCTGATCCTCGGCGGGGTCATCGGCGCGATCGGCGGCATCGTCTTCATCCTCGCGCTGCAGAACGTCACGCCGGACATGTTCCTGCCGCAGGTGACCTTCTTCGCCTTCGCCATCATGATCCTCGGGGGGACCGGCACCGTGCTCGGCCCGGTGCTCGGGTCGGTGCTGTTCTGGTTCCTGCTCACCGGCCTGCAGAGCGGGATCCGCTCGCTCGTCGGCTCCGGCGCGATCCCAGGGGTCGCGGGCGGCCAGGCGGTCGGTGCGGTCTCGCTCATCGCCGTCGGCCTCATGCTGATGCTCCTCATGATCTACCGCCCGCAGGGCATCCTCGGCGACCGGGAGGAGCTGCGACTCGATGTCAAGTGAGCCGAACGCCACCATCCAGCCCCGTCCCGTCCCGGCCGGTCTCGCAGGTGTCGCCCACGAGCCGGGCGTCGCGAAGCCGGACCCGGTGCTCGTCGTCGACGGGCTTCGCCGCTCCTTCGGCGGCGTGAGGGCGGTCGACGTCGAGCACCTCGAGATCCCACGCGGTCTGATCACCGGGCTCATCGGTCCGAACGGGGCGGGCAAGACGACGCTGTTCAACCTGCTCACCGGCTTCGACACGCCCGACGAGGGGGACTGGACCTTCGACGGCGTCTCGACTGCCGGCTGGCCCGCCTACCGCGTCGCGCGCGCCGGGATGGTGCGGACCTTCCAGCTCACGAAGGCGCTCTCGCGCATGACGGTGCTCGAGAACCTCATGCTCGGGGCGACCGGGCAGCGGGGGGAGCGGCTCCTCAGCGCGATGGTCCCGTTCGCCTGGCGCGGCCAGGAGGACGAGATCCGCGTGCGTGCCGAGGATCTCCTCGTGCGCTTCCGCCTCGACCACATGCGCGACCAGTTCGCCGGGACGCTCTCCGGGGGGCAGCGCAAGCTGCTCGAGATGGCTCGGTCGCTCATGGTCGAGCCGACGCTCGTCATGCTCGATGAGCCGATGGCGGGCGTGAACCCGGCGCTCACGCAGTCGCTGCTCGGCCACGTGAAGGACCTCCGTGACAAGGAGGGCCGCAGCGTCGTGTTCGTCGAGCACGACATGGACGTCGTCTTCGAGATCTCCGACTGGGTCGTCTGCCTCGCGCAGGGCAGGGTCATCGCCGAGGGCCCGCCGTCCGCCATCGGCGCGAACCAGGAGGTCATCGACGCGTACCTCGGCGCCACGCACGACCACAGCGCCCTACGACGGGAGCGGCGTCGGAAGCGCGACGAGGGGAGCGCGGGATGAGCGCCATGACCACCGTGCTCAGGGCTGAGGAGCTGGTCGCCGGCTACGTGCCGGACGTCGACATCCTCACCGGCTGCGACCTCACGCTCGAGCAGGGTGAGCTCGTCGGCATCATCGGTCCGAACGGGGCGGGGAAGTCCACCCTCATCAAGACGATGTTCGGCCTCGTCACGGTCCGGTCCGGCCGGGTGGTGCTCGGGGAGACCGACATCACGAACCTCTCCGCGCACGAGCTCGTCTCCCAGGGCGTCGGCTACGTCCCCCAGACGCGCAACGTCTTCCCGAGCCTCACCATCCGCGAGAACCTCGAGATGGGCCTCTACCTGCGACCCGACGACTGGGAGGCCCGCTCCGCGTTCGTCCACGAGCTGTTCCCGCTGCTGCAAGACCGCTCGAACCAGCGCGCAGGGCTGCTCTCTGGCGGTGAGCGCCAGATGGTCGCCATGGGGCGCGCGCTGATGATGGACCCGAAGGTCCTCTTCCTCGACGAGCCGTCCGCGGGGCTCTCGCCGGCCAACCAGGATGGGGTGTTCCGGCGGATCGCGGAGATCAACGATGCCGGTATCTCCATCGTGATGGTCGAGCAGAACGCCCGGACCTGCCTCGAGATCTGCGACCGCGCGTACGTGCTGGACCAGGGCCGCAACGCCTACACGGGGACGGGGGAGGAGCTCCTCAACGACCCGAAGGTCATCGAGCTCTACCTCGGGACCCTCGCTCGAGCACGCTGACCCGTCGGCCTGCGCATCAGGACCCGTACATGAAGGAGGGCCCGCGGCCGGAGCCGCGGGCCCTCCCTCATGTGGAGCGGATCAGAGGTCGCCTGCGACCTGACCGGTCGAGACGAACTCGCCGTTCCGCCACTCGCTGGTCTCGATGATGCCGCGCGACGGCTCGCCGCCGCCCTCACGGACCTCGATGAAGTTCAGGGCGCTTCCGGCAGCGCTCTGGTAGGCGATGGTCTGCCCGGCGTCCAGGAACTCCTTGCACTCCGCGAAGGTGCCGCACTCGTTGTCCCCGCGCGTGACCGGGATCATCTGCGCACGGATGGCCGCGGAGTCCGTCGAGCCCGCCGCGACCGCGGACAGCGCGATCAGGTTCGCGCAGTCGTAGGCGTTGGGCGAGAACAGGAAGTCCACGAGCGCCGGGTTGAAGGCCAGCAGACGGTCACGGAAGTCGTCCGGGACGATCGCGGTCGGTGCGGTGAAGCGCATGCCCTCGAGCACGTCGGTCGACGGGAAGTTGTCCGCGAACGCCGCACCCGCGATGCCGTCAGCACCGAAGAGCTGCGTCGGCTCCGCGCCGCCTGCGAGCAGGCCCTGCGTGATCTGCGCGCCCTCGACGAAGGTGATCAGCACGTACGCCTCAGCGCCCGAGCCGAGCATCGCGTCGACGATGGAGTCGAACGTGGCCGCCTCCGGGTCGTAGGAGTCCTGGTAGACGACGGTCGCACCACGGCTCTCGAGCTGCGCGACGGTCTCGTTGAGGAACGGGACGCCGTAGTCGTCGGCGCGAGCCACGACCGCGATGTCCTCGTAGCCGGCGTTGACGACCAGGTCAGCGAGGACCGGGGCCTGGAGCACGTCGCTCGGCGCTGTACGGAAGTAGAAGCCTCCGTTGTCCGGCTGACCGGTCAGCAGGATGCCGGTGTTCGACGGCGAGCACTGGACGACGCCGGCGCTCGTGATCTGGTCGATGACGGCCATGGTCATGCCGGTCGCCGCAGCGCCGACGATGCCCTGGACACCGGCGGCGAGCAGGCGGGTGGCCTCCTCAGCCGCGCGGCCGGCGTCGCCGGCCTCGTCACCGCTGAGCAGCTCGACGGGGTTGCCGAGCACACCACCGGCGGCGTTGATCTCCTCGATTGCGAGCTGGGTGCCTGAGACCATCGGGGGGCCCAGGAAGGCGAGCTGGCCGGTCTCCGGGAGGAGGTAGCCGAGCTTGAGCGGCTCGTCCGAGGCCTCGTCGTCCCCGCCACCGCAGGCTGCGGCGACGAGCGCCACCGCTGCGAGCACCGCAGCGGCCTTGCTCTTCTGGCGGAACATCATGGGTGGAGCTCCTTTTCGGGTCTTGGGGAAGCGCGCGGGGCCCGCAGCAGGGTGCGTCGGGCACGCGTGGACTCCCGGCCACCGGGATCGACAGCATCCTGCGGCGGCGGACGCTCACACGTCCACCACCAGCATAGTAGGTCGCGGCGTTCCGGGCTCGGTTCGGGCTCGGGATCAGCCCTCGGGGGCCTCAGCCCGCTGGGCCTCAGCCCTCGGGGGCCTCAGCCCTCGGGGGCCTCGACGACCGGGAGGTCACGCAGCGCACGCAGCGTCGGGTCCTCGTGGCTCCGGAGCAGGACCGTCGTCGGCCCGCAGTCCCCGAGCGGCGTGCACGCGAGCGTTCCGGTCAGTCCACGGACGGTCGTCCGCCCGAGCGCTGTGCGCAGCTCTGCCCGGCTGAGCACGAACGAGCCGTCGACGTCGACGAGCGAGGTGTCCTCGATCGCCTTGAGCAGGAGTGCCGCCGCGTCGTAGGCGTAGGCCCACCAGCCGTCCGCGCCGTCGTCACCCGAGGTCGCTCGGACCCGCTCGAGGGTCTGCGAGGCGCTCATCCCGGTCACCGCGCTCGTCGCGTCGGAGAACGCGAGCACCGGGCCGGTGAACAGCAGCCCGAGGGCGTCCTCCTCCGCGAGCAGCGCAGGGCTCGCCGCGACGCTCGTCGCGATCCGCACGATGCTCGCGAGCCGGGTCTGGCGCGACCACGGTCCGGAGACGGCGAGGAGCTCGTCGGGGCCCACCGGAAGGAACGCGACGTCGGCCTGGGCGGCATCCACGGCGTCGAGCAGCGCACCGACGAGCTCCGTGGCGCGCTCCGGGTCATCCCCGGTCACCGCCGGATCGACCTCGCGCACGGCGATGACCGTGCCGCCCAGCGACTCGAATCCGATGCGGAAGGATTCGGCGAGCTCCGAGGACCCTGCGGAGCCGTCGGTGACCACGACCGCGCGGGCGAGCTCCAGCTCGCGGGCGTGCTCCGCGGCGGCGAGCGCCTCCTGGAGCAGCGACGGTGCGGTCCGCCACGTGCCGGCGGATCGGTCGGGGCCGGGTGAGCCGTCAGCGGAGCGGGTGAGGGTGACGCCCTGGGCCCGAGGGCTCATGAGCACGAGGCCCGCCCGTTCCACGTCCTGCTGGAGGCCGAGGAGCGTCTCCGTGCACTGCGGTCCGAGCACGGCGACGACACCGTCGCCCTCGGCCGATGCAGCGAGCTCGTTCCCCACCCGCTCGCCCGAGGCGCGGGTGCAGTCCGTCCCGATCGTCGTGCCGAGCTGCACGCGGAAGCCCTGCTGGACCGCCCCGAAGTCCTCGACGGCTGCACGGAACGCGGCGTCGAGGCCGGGACCGAGCCCCTCCGGGTCCTCGCTGTCGAGCACGATGCTGACGAGCACGGGTGAGCCCGCCGGGACGCGCACCACGCCGAGCGAGGCGTCGACCTGCACGGGCTGCCGCTCGGGGGGACGCTCCGCAGGACCTTCGGCGGGGCTGCAGGCGGCGGCGAGGGCCGTGCACGCGAGCAGGAGGCGTCTCGCGGGCCCCCGTCCCCGTCCCCTCATCCGAAGCTCCCTCGGCCCCGTCCGCACCCCGCCCCCGGGCCGTGCGTCCGGGCTGTGCGTCCTGAGCACCACCGACGTCAGCGTAACGAGCATGGCCGCCGCGGTCGCGCTCTAGCCTCCGGTCGGGAGGACGGGTACGCCCGGGAGGTCGTGCACGGAGGAGGTCGCGCATGGTGCAGCAGCCCGCCCGGCCGCTCGTCGTCGAGGGCGCCGTCGTCGAGCTGCTCGAGGCCCTCGTCGACGTCATCTTCTGCGCGAAGGACACCGAGCTCCGCTACGTCGCGGTCAACCTCGCGTTCGTGCGGCGCACCGGCCGCCGCTCCCGTCGTGAGGTCCTCGGGGCGCGGGCGGGTGACCTGTTCGCCGCAGCGCAGGCGGAGCGCTACGAGGAGCAGGACCGCCGCGTCCTGTCGTCGGGGCGTGCGCTGCGTGACGAGCTGGAGCTCATCCGGCGTCCCGACGGGACGATGGGGTGGTACGTGACGACCAAGATCCCCGTCGTCGAGGACGGCCGTGTCGACGGACTCGTCAGCGTGTCGCGCGACCTGCGCCGGCCGAGCGAGGAGACCGTCGAGGTCGCAGCGCTCTCGAGCGTCGTCCGGCTCGTCCGCGAGCATGACGAGTCCGTGCGTCCGCTGACCGTCGCGGACCTCGCGCGGACCGCGGGCTGCAGCGGCGAGCAGCTCCAGCGCCGGATGCGGCGCGTGTTCGGCATCTCCCCGACGCAGTACCTCCTGCGGGAGCGCGTCGACCGTGCAGCGAGGCTCCTCGCCGGCACCGACGAGCCGATCGCGACCATCGCGGCGCGCTCCGGCTTCTACGACCAGGCGCAGCTGACGCGCCACTTCGGCCGCTTCATCGGGCTCACCCCCGCCCAGTACCGGGCCGAGCAGCAGGGCTGATCGGCGGGCCCGACCGGCCGGTCGGGCCCCCGTTGGCACGGAACGGCGCCGGGACCGTCCTGCCCCGCCAAGACCGCTCCGTGGGTCGCCGGCGATGCTCCGCGCATGAGCGCAGACACGGCCCGATCCGTCGCCGGCAGCACCGCCGGCAGCACCGCCGGCAGCACCGCCGGCAGCACCGACGGTGACGCCGTCGTCGACGCGGCGATCGCGACGGCCAGGAGGTGGCTCGCTGCCGCCGGCGACGTCACACGGGCAGAGCGTCGGACGGCCGAGCAGCTCGGCACGCTGCTCGCCGACGACGCGGGGCTCGACTTCGCGGCCGGGTTCGTCGACCGCGTCATGCGTGCCGAGTCCGACGCTGTCGCCGCGAGCGCGCTGCGGCGCATCGTCGCAGCGTCCGATGAGGGCGCCGTGTTCCTCGGGCGCATCGACCGGCTGCTGCTCGGCGCGGGAGCCGCGCTCGCGCCCGTCATCCCCTCCATCGTCGTGCCGCTCGCCCGACGTCGTCTGCGGCAGCTCGTCGGCCACATGGTGCTCGACGCGACGCCTCGTGACCTCGCCCCGCAGCTGGAGGTCGCACGCGACGCGGTCGGTGCTGACCTGAACGTGAACCTGCTCGGTGAGGCGGTGCTCGGTGCGGAGGAGGCACGTCGTCGCCGCGACACCACGCTCGCGCTGGTCGGCCGCGAAGACGTCGACTACGTGTCGGTCAAGCTCTCCTCGATCACCGCGCAGCTGATGGTCTGGGACCTCGAGGCGGCGGCGGCACGGATCGCCACCGAGCTCCGCCCGCTCTACCGGGCGGCGCTGGCGTCGACACCGCCGACGTTCGTGAACCTCGACGTCGAGGAGTACCGCGACCTCGACCTGACCATCGAGGTGTTCACGAGGGTCCTGTCGGAGGAGGAGTTCCTCCCGCTGCGCGCGGGGATCGTCCTGCAGGCCTACCTGCCGGACGCGCACGGTGCGCTCGAGCGTCTCCTCGCCTTCGCGACCGAGCGACGTGCCCGCGGCGGCGAGGACGTGCGCATCAGGCTCGTCAAGGGCGCGAACCTCTCCATGGAGCACGTCGAGGCGCAGCTGCGCGGGTGGGAGCCCGCGCCGTACGCGAGCAAGCACGAGACGGACGCGAACTACAAGCGCTGCGTCGACACCGCGCTCGACCGCGAGCGGCTCGCAGGGGCGCGCATCGGGCTCGCGAGCCACAACCTCCTCGACGTCGCGTGGGCCATCGAGCTCGCGCGGGTCCGCGGCGTCGCCGACCGGCTCGACATCGAGATGCTGCAGGGCATGGCGCCGGGGCCGGCACGGACCGTCCGGGAGGAGACCGGTGGACTGCGGCTCTACACGCCGGTGGTCGACCCCGCCGACTTCGACGTCGCCATCTCGTACCTCGTGCGCCGCCTCGAGGAGGTCGCGAGCCCCGACAACTTCCTGCGCTCCTTCCTCGGGATGGCGGGCGACCCGACGCTGTTCGACGCGGAGGTCGAGCGCTTCCGTGCGGCGGTCGCCGACCGCCACGCCGTCCCGCTCGGCCCGCGGCGCACGCAGGGCCGTCGCGACCCGATGAGCGACCCCTCGGCGGCCCGCACGCGCGCGAGCGCCCACTTCGTCAACGAGCCCGACACCGACCCTGCGCTCGCCGCGAACCGCGAGTGGGCCCGTGCGG
>SKII01000026.1 GCA_007116505.1 Nitriliruptoraceae bacterium | reverse complement strand
CCTTGAGCATCGCGTGGACCTTGTCGTTGAGCGCGTCGACGACGTTCGAGTCGGTGCGGAGGTCGAGGGCCTTGATCGCCTCACGGACCTTGCTCTGGACGATGATGGAGTCCGCCATGGGTTTACCTCTCCTGTGGGGGATCCCGGTGAGGGATCGTTGGGAACGTACGAGGCGGACCCTAGGGCCCTCCCGGGCCGTTCTGCGAGGAACCTCGACGCTCCGGGCCCCCTGAGCGTGCGTTGAGCGCGCGGTACTGCGCAGATGCGTGCGCTCTGCGGAGAGAATGCCGTCCCTGGCCCTCAGGAGCGCCCCGCTCCGGCCTCCGGCCGCGTTCCTCGGCCGGAGCGTGCGAGAGTCCGGGCCGGGTGGACGGCGCGCCGCGGACGGCCGCGTATGGCGGTGTGCGGCGGAGAGCAGGGGGATCGGCATGGCGACAGGCTCGGCGACAGGCTCAGCGGTGGTCGGAGCGGGTGGTGGGGCCTCGCTGGTGCTGCTCACCCGTGATCTCCGCGTGCACGACCACCCCGCGCTCGTCGCCGGAGCGCAGGGCGGGCGACTCATCGTCGTGTTCGTGCTCGATGACGCCATCCTCGGTTCGGCCTACGCCGCGCCCAACCGGCTGCAGGGACTCCTCGACGCGCTGACGGACGTCCGGGCATCGTTGCGCTCGCTCGGCAACGACCTCGTGGTGCGGTGGGGGCGGCCCGACCGTGTCGTCGCCGACCTCGTCCGGGCCCATGACGTCCACACCATCCACTGCTCCGCGGACCTCTCCGCCCACGCCCGCGGCCGCGAGGCAGCCCTCGCCGAGGTCGCCCGCGCCGCGGATGCGACGCTCACGCTCCACCCGGGGGTCATGCTGGTCGACCCCGAGCGGGTGCGTGCGACCGGTGGTGGCCACTTCAAGGTGTTCACGCCCTACTGGCGGCGCTGGTCGCAGGTCACGCCCCGCCCGGTGCTCGGCGTGCCCGACCTCCCGCCGATGCCCGACGACCTCGAGCCGGGCGCGATCCCCGAGCTCACCGAGCTGACCGCCGGGGCCCTGGCCCCGCTGCTCGCCCCCGGAGGGGAGACCGCGGCCCGCGAGCGTCTCGCGTGGTGGATGGAAGGACCCATCGACGCCTACGCGGACGCGCGCAACCGCATGGACCAGGACGGGACGAGCCGGCTGAGCCCCGCCCTGCACCTCGGATGCCTGTCCGTCACCGAGGTCGCCGCCGGCCTCGCCCCGCGCCGACCCGGCCACGAGGCGTTCCTCCAGGAGCTCTGCTGGCGCGACTTCAACCACCAGCTGCTGGACGCCCGTCCCGACCTCGCCGTCAACGACGTCCGCACGAAGGGGGACCGCTGGCGTGACGCGCCCGACGAGCTCGCCGCCTGGCAGGAGGGGCGCACGGGCTACCCGGTCGTCGACGCTGGCATGCGACAGCTCGTCGCGGAGGGGTGGATGCACAACCGTGCGCGCATGGTCACCGCCTCGTTCCTCACCAAGCACCTCTACATCGACTGGCGCCACGGCGCACGGTTCTTCCTGCATCACCTCTCCGACGGCGACCTCGCGAACAACTTCGCGCAGTGGCAGTGGACGGCGGGGACCGGCACGGACTCGCGTCCGAACCGCATGTTCAACCCCGTGATCCAGGGCGAGCGCTACGACCCCGAGGGCGCCTACGTGCGGCGATGGGTGCCAGAGCTCGGGCACGTCGCCGGGAAGGCCGTGCATCAGCCTCGGGACGCGAGCACCGCGCCCGCCGCGACCGCGCCGGGCCTGTTCGACGCGGCCGGGACGGCCGGAGGCGGTGCCGGTGCCGGGGCCGGTGCCGGGGCCTATCCCACGCCCATCGTCGACCACCGCGAGGCCCGCGAGCGCTTCCTGCGGGCCCGGGGTGCCCTCGACGAGTGACGCGTAGGCTCCCCGCGATGAGCGAGCCTGCGAACCCCGACGTCCCCGGCGCCCCGACGCCGTCCGCGATGTCCTCCGCCCCCGCGCAGGGCGGGAGCCGTGCGCTCGAGGTCGTCCGGCTGGACCCGGACCTCCCGCTGCCCGCGCCTGCCCATCCGGGTGACGCCGGACTCGACCTCGTCGCCGCGACCCCGGTGACGCTCGCGCCGGGGGAGCGGGGCCTCGTCGGCTGCGGGATCGCTGTGGCCGTCCCGCAGGGCCACGTCGGCCTCGTCAACCCACGGTCCGGCCTGGCGCTCCGCCACGGGGTCACGGTCCTGAACGGTCCGGGGACCGTCGACGCGGGCTACCGCGGTGAGCTCCGCGTCATCCTCGTCAACCACGGGACCGAGCCCGTCACCTTCTCCCGCGGGGAGCGGATCGCGCAGCTCGTCGTGGTCCCCTTCGTGGCCGTCGAGGTGCAGGAGGTCGACGAGCTCGACGGCACCGAGCGTGGCACCGGCGGGTTCGGCTCGACCGGCCGCTGACCCGGCACACGGGGCCGGCCTCCGGGACCGGCCGTCCGTCCGGCCGTCAGCCCTCGCGGGCCCGCCGCGCCGCACCGTTGCGCACGATGCGCTCGGGCACGATCCGCACGAGCACGCGCTCGGACTGGATCGGGCCGGGGTAGGGGCGACCGAAGTAGCGCTGCGAGCACGCCTCGATGTGTGCGAGGGCCTCGTCGCCGGTGACGAACGCGACGGCACGGCCGCGCACCTCGATGAAGCGGTAGGGGTCCTCGCGGTCCCAGATGGTGACGGTGGCGCGTGGGTCGCGCTGCAGGTTGCGGAACTTCGCGCGGTGGACCTCGGTGTTGATGAGCACGTGCTCGTCGTCCGCGTCGACCCACATCACGTGCGTCTGCGCCGAGCCGTCGGGCAGCAGCGTCGTGAGCGCGGCGAAGTTCAGCCCCGTCGCGAGCTCCCGCAGGTCGTCATCGAGCGGCATGGATCCCCTCCCCATCGTGCGGTGTCACGTGCGGTGTCACGTGCGGTGTCCGCGTCCCGCCGGACCTCCACCGCCCGGCATGCGCCGAGGGTGACACCCTACGCTGCGCCCATGCGCATCCACATCCTCCACGAGAACGACGCCTGGCTGCCCCCGTTCGGCGCGGCGCTCGACGCGGAGGGGCTTCCGTGGGAGGCGTGGCACCTCGACGGCGGGGCCCTCGCGCTCGACGCGGAGCCGCCGCAGGGGGTGTTCTGGTCGCGGATGTCCGCCTCGTCCCATGCGCGCGGGCACGAGCACGCGAAGGAGCACGGGCGGACGGTGCTGTCCTGGCTCGAGGGTCACGGGCGGACGGTCGTGAACGGCCGGCGCGCGCTCGACCTCGAGGTCAGCAAGGCCGCGCAGCATGCGGCGCTGCGCTCGGCGGGTATCGACGTGCCGCGGACGGTCGCGGTGGTCGGCGACCTCGCCCGGGTGCGCGACGCGGCGCGCAGCCTCGCCGCCCCGTTCATCACGAAGGTCAACCAGGGCGGCAAGGGACTCGGCGTCCGTCGGTTCGACAGCCATGAGGCGCTCGACGCGGCGGTCGGCGCGACGCTCGAGGGCGGCCCCGGCGGGAGCGCCGATGGTGCGCTCGAGGTGCCCGTCGACGGTGTCCTCCTCCTGCAGGAGCTCCTCGTGGCGGCCACGCCCGAGATCACGCGCGTCGAGGTCGTCGGTGGCGAGTTCGTCTACGCGATCACCGTGGGCACCGGGGGCGGCTTCGAGCTGTGCCCGGCGGACGCGTGTGCGGTCGACGAGATGGCCGCGCCCGGCATCACCCCGCCGACGTTCCGGCTCCGCAGCGACCTCACCGCCGACGATGCCGCGCCGTGGGTCGGGTTCGCCCGGCGCTTCGGCCTCGGGGTCGCCGGGTTCGAGTTCATCGACACGGTCGACGGGCGGCGCGTCACCTACGACATCAACACGAACACGAACTACAACCCCGACGTCGAGCGTGCGGCGTCCCTCCCTGCGGCGACCGCCGTCGCCCGGTACCTCGGGCGTCTCCTCGCAGCCGAGGCGGCGTCGTCATGACCCTCCTGCGGACGACCATCTCCGCATCCAGCGTCATCAGGGCTCCCGCCGAGCAGGTGTGGGCCGCCCTGGTCGACCTCGAGGCGTACCCGACGTGGAACCCGTTCACCCCGCGCGTGCGCTCGGGTCTCGCGGTCGGCGACCGCGTCGAGCTGGACGTCGTGCTCGGGCCGCGCCGCCGCACGCGCAGCGTGAACCACGTCGAGACGATCGAACCTCCCGCACTGCTCGTGTGGAGCTCCACGCTCGGCCACCCGAGGCTGCTGCGCACCCGGCGGACCCAGCAGGTCGAGGACCTCGGTGACGGCCGCACCCGCTACACGACGAGCGAGGTCCTCGAGGGGCCGCTCACGCCGCTGGTCCGTGCCGTCTCCGGACGTGCGGTCCGGAGGGGCTTCGCCGCGGTCGCCGACGGGCTGCGCCGGCACGTCGAGGGCGCACGCGGCTAGCGTCGTCGGAGCCGAGCGGCTCGGGGGAGCGGCCGGCGGGGGAGGGACGACCATGGCGAAGGTCCTGCTGACCGGGGCGTTCGGGAACGTCGGTGAGTACACGCTGCGCGAGCTCGTCGCGCAGGGGCACGAGGTCACGGCGCTCGACGCGGCGACGGACGCGACGCGGGCGAAGGCATCCCGGCTCGACGGCGAGCTGCGGTTCCGGACCGCGTGGTGCGACCTGACCGACGCCGACGCGACCCGAGCCGCAGTCGTGGACGCCGCTCCCGACGCCGTGCTCCACGTCGCCGCGGTCATCGCGCCGCTGGCCTACGTCCGGCCGGCGCTCGCCGAGCGCGTCAACGTCGACGGCACCCGCAACCTCATCGCTGCCGCCCAGGCCGCCGGTGGTCCTCGGTTCGTCTTCACGTCGTCGTACTCGGTGCACGGGCCGCGCAACCCGCACCGCGGGCTCCCACCCATCGACGGGGCCACGCCGGTCGATCCGCGGGACAACTACGGCCGCCACAAGGTCATCGGTGAGGAGGACACGCGGGCCTCGGGGCTCCCGTGGACCGTGATCCGTCTGCCCGCCGTCGCGTCGCTCGACCCCGGCTTCGGTCGCGACCCGGCGTTCCTCCGCTTCGGTTCCGTGATCGATCCTGACCAGCGGCGTCACGGAGGCGACGTCCGCGATGTGGCCCTCGCGTTCACGCACAGCGTCGAGGCGGACGTGGTGGGACGTGACCTCGTGGTCGCCGGGGACGCGTCCTGGGCGCTCGTCGCTCGCGAACACATGCGCGCGATCCTCGCCGCGAGGGGCCTGCCTCCGCTGCCCGACAGCTCGTTCCGCCGGGCCGACCCGGCCGTCGACGACGCGTGGTACTTCGAGGACACCGTCGACACGACGGAGTCGCAGCGTCTCCTCGACTACCAGCGGCACACCTTCGACGACTACCTCGACGCGGTCCGCCGCAGCGCCGGTGCGTCCCGGCACCTGCTGCGCGTCGTCGGCCCGCTGGTGGTGCGCGGCATGGTGCGCCGCTCGCCCTACCAGGGGACGGACCCGTCCCGGCCGGACGCGCGCAGCGTGTGGGAGCACGTCTGCGAGCTCTTCCCGGGGGCCGACGCGAGCTCGACCGCCTAGGTCGTGCCTGCGCCGGGGCCTCCGCCGGCCGCCGACCACAGCCGGAGCGCGAGCTCCTCGAGTGCGACCGTGTCGTAGCGTTCGAGCCCGCCGGGCGTGTCGACCACCCCGTGGAGCGGCCCCGTCCAGCCGTGCGGGATCGCGGACGCGCCGTCGCGCGCCCCCGCGATCGCTCCAGCGACGCAGGCGACCGTATCGGTGTCCTTCCCGAGCTCGATGACGTCGGTGAGGACGTCGGCGAGCCGGTCGCGGCGGCGCAGGGCCCACACGGCCTGCGCGAGGCAGCCCCAGATGCTGCCGTTGCCGACACCCTCACGCTCGCCGTCCGCAGGGGTCCACGCGGGGGAGAGCATCGTGACGTAGCGGTCCGCGTTCGCGGGATCGCGCTGCGCGAGCGTGGCGAGCTCGACATCGAGGCCCTGGAGCGGGTCGCCGCCGACGAGGGCGGTGCGCATCATCGCGACGCCGAGCCATGCACCCCACGCCGCCGCCGGATGCGCGTGGGTGAGCAGCGCCTGGTGGAGCGTCACGTCGCGCGCGGCGTCGACGTCGGCTCCGAGCGTCGCCACGGCGAGGGGGAACGCTCGCATCAGGGTGCCGTTCGCCGCCGTCCTCGCCGGGTCGTGGTGGACGACGTCACGCCAGGTCGTATGGCGCAGGGCGGCGCTCGTCGTGTTCCCCACGTCGCTCGACGTACGTGCCCAGACCTGCCAGCGGCACCAGACGTCGTCCGGCTCGTACCCGTCGCAGGCCAGCAGCGACTCGGCGAGCGCGAGCGCCATCTGCGTGTCGTCCGTGAACTCGCCCGGCTCCCACTGGAACGCTCCGCCGCCGATCATGTCGCCCTCGCCATCGGGACGTCGGTCGGGCAGCCGTGCCGAGAACGTGCCGCCCGGCGCGAACTCGAACGGGGCGCCGAGCGCGTCCCCGACGGCAGCGCCGAGCACGACCCCGACGACGCGGTCCTGCAGCGCTGAGGTGGCCGGCGCGCCGGGGTCCGCAGGCCCGCCGCCCAGGCGCAGCGTCGGCACCTCCGTCCGGTCGACCGGCCCCTGCCCGATCCCCTCCGTGATCCAGACCATGCGCCCCTCCCCGTTCCTCGCCCCGCCAGCCCCGTGCTTCGCCTCGCCAGCCCCGTGCCTCGCCCCGCCTGGCCGGTCGGCGCACGGTAACGGGGACCTCCGACCCCGGTCCGGAGGGGGTGCTGCGCTACGGTTGGGCCTCGAGGCCCGGGGCACCGGGCAGGGACCCGGGTGGGCCCGTCGGGCGTGCACGAGCCGCCGGTGGGCACCCGACGAGCGTGAGGATCATCGATGGCATCCGCCGAGAAGCTCCAGAAGGTCGCGACCGGGCAGGGGTTCATCGCCGCCCTCGACCAGAGCGGCGGCTCGACGCCGAAGGCCCTCGCCCAGTACGGGGTCGACCCGTCCGAGTACTCCGGCGAGACCGAGATGTACGACCGCGTGCATCAGATGCGGACCCGGATCATGACGAGCCCTGCGTTCGACGGGGACCGCATCCTCGGCGCGATCCTGTTCGAGGGCACGATGGACCGCACGGTCGAGGGGCTGCCGACCGCGACCTACCTGTGGGAGCGTCGCGGCGTCGTCCCGTTCGTCAAGGTCGACCAGGGCCTCGCCGACGAGGACGCCGACGGCGTCCAGCTCATGAACGACATGCCGGACCTCGACGCGCTGCTCGCCCGCGCCCGGGAGGCCGGTGTGTTCGGGACGAAGATGCGGTCCGTGATCAAGCGTGCGAGCGTCGGCGGCGTGCAGCGCGTCGTCGACCAGCAGTTCGCGGTGGGCCTGCGCATCCTCGCGGCGGGCCTGGTGCCGATCCTCGAGCCGGAGGTCGACATCCATGCGCCGGACAAGGCGGAGGCCGAGGCGCTCCTTCGCGACGCGCTCCTCGCCGGACTCGACGCCGTCCCCGCCGACCAGCAGGTCATGTTCAAGCTGACGCTGCCCGAGCAGGACGGCTTCTACACGGCGCTGGTCGACCACCCGCGGGTGCTGCGCGTCGTCGCGCTCTCCGGCGGCTACAGCCGCGACGAGGCCAACGCACGGCTCGCCCGTAACCCGGGCGTCATCGCCTCGTTCTCGCGCGCGCTCGTCGACGGGCTCGCGGCAGGGATGGACGACGCGACGTTCGACGCGACGCTCGACGGTTCCATCGCGGCGAT
>SKII01000135.1 GCA_007116505.1 Nitriliruptoraceae bacterium | reverse complement strand
CGAGGGCCGCGTCACTTGGGCGAACGGCACGCTGGCGCGCCCCGAGGCGATCGGGGACTACCCGCTGATCGACCTCCCCGCCGCGCGCGAGCGGCTCGCGCTCGCTCCCGACCGGACGACCGTGCTCGTCCTCGGCGGCAGCCAGGGCGCGCGGAGCATCAACCGCTCGGTGGCGGGCGCGGCGGCGGCATGGACGGCCCTCGGCGTCCAGCTGCTCCACGTCACCGGACACCGCGGGTACGAGGAGACGCTCGCGTGGTGGGCGGGGGAGGGCGTCGACCCCGATGCGGACGTCTCGCACGTGCGCGTCGTGCCGTTCCTCGACGACATGGCCGACGCGTACGCGGCAGCGGACCTCGTCGTGTCGCGTGCCGGCGCGACGACCATCGCGGAGCTCGCCGTGCTCGGCCTCCCCTCCGTGCTCGTGCCCTACCCGCACGCGACCGCTCAGCACCAGCGGGGCAACGCCGAGGCGCTCGTGCGGGCCGGGGCCGCGGTGCTCGTCGACGACGCGGACCTGTCCCCTGACCGCATCGCGACGCTGGTCGCGACGCTCGTCACCGACCCTGCGCGGACGGGGGCGATGGCGCGGGCGGCGCTCGCCTGGGGGCGACCAGCAGCGGCCGAGGCGCTCGCGCTGCTCGTGCTCGACCTGATCGGAGGAGCGGATGGCTGAGCCCGACACGACGGCCCATGAGACGGTGGGGGACGGGGTCCCCTCTCGCGTTCATCTCGTCGGTGTGGGTGGTGCCGGGATGTCGGCGATCGCACGCATCCTCGCGCAGCGGGGCCACGACGTCAGCGGCTCGGACCTCCACGACGGTCGTGCTGTGCACGCCCTCCGAGCGCTCGGCGTGCGCGTCGCGGTCGGACACGCGCCGGAGCACATCGATGGTGCCGCAGTCGTCGTCACATCGACCGCGGTCCCGCAGGCGAACCCCGAGGTCGTGGCCGCCCAGGCCCGTGGTGTCCCTGTGGTGCCCCGCGCCGAGATGCTCGCCGCCGTACTGGCCGGCGACCGGTCGGTGCTCGTCGCCGGCACGCACGGCAAGACGACCACGACCGCGATGACCGTCGTCGCGCTGCACGCAGCGGGCATCGACCCGACCTTCGCGATCGGCGGCGAGCTCAACGAGGCGGGCACCAACGCCCATGCGGGCTCGGACCGGATCGCCGTCGCGGAGGCCGACGAGTCCGACCGCTCGTTCCTCGCCTACGCGCCGGACGTCGCCGTCGTGACGAACCTCGAGCTCGACCATCCGGAGGTCTACCGCGACCTCGACGACGTCGTCGAGACGTTCGCCGCGTTCGTCACGCGGGTACGTCCGGGCGGGAGCCTCGTCGCCTGCGTCGACGACCCCGGGGTGCGGGCACTGCTCGCGCGCGTGGACGTGGACGCCGTCACCTATGGCACGTCGCCCGACGCCGACGTCCGCCTCGTCGCAGGTCCTGACGGGACCGACCTGGTCGTCGAGGGGGTCGCGCATCCGCTGCGTCTCGCGGTACCCGGACACCACATCCTGCTCAACGCCGCGGCCGCCGTGACGTCGGCGCGGCTCGTCGGCGCGGAGGTCGAAGCAGCCATCGAGGGGGTGGAGCGGTACCGAGGGACTGCCCGCAGGTTCCAGCTCATCGGTGAGGCCGGCGGCGTGACCGTCGTGGACGACTACGCGCACCATCCGACGGAGCTGCGGGCGACGCTCGCGGCGGCGAGGACGACGGGGCCCGCACGCATCGTCTGCGTCGTGCAGCCGCACCGCTACTCGCGGACGGCGGTGCTCGGCGAGGAGCTCGGCCGGGCGGCCGCGGGCGCCGACCTCGTGATCGTCACCGAGGTCTACGGTGCGGGGGAGCCCGCCGTCCCTGGCGTGAACGGGCTGCTCGTCGCGCGGGCCGCCGAGGCGGCGGGTGCGGTGGTGCGCTACGAGCCGCACCTCGGCGAGGTGCCGGCGCTGCTCGCATCCGAGGTGCGGGAGGGTGACCTCGTGCTGGTCACGGGTGCGGGGGACGTGACGCAGGTCGGTCCGGGACTGCTCAGCATCCTCGGTGGCGACGGCGGTGGCTGACGAGGACCGGTGGTCCGCGCTCGCCGCTGCCGTGGTCGGTCCGGGGGTGAGCGTGGTGCGGGGCGCTGACGTCGGGGCGCTGACCACGCTGCGGGTCGGCGGACCGGCTGCGGTGTTGGCCACGGTCGAGGATGAGGAGGCGCTCCGGCGTGCGGTGCTGGCGGCGCGCGATCTCGACCTGCCCGTCCTCGTGGTCGGCCGCGGCTCGAACCTGCTGCTGTCCGACGAGGGGTGGCCCGGCCTCGTCCTGCGCCTCGGACGGGGGTTCCGCGGGCTCACGATCTCCGGCCCCGAGGTCGTGGCCGGAGGGGCGGAGCCGATGCCGTCCGTCGCGGTCCGCACGGCGCAGGCGGGCCTCGCGGGGTTCGCCTGGGGTGCGGCCGTGCCCGGCTCGATGGGTGGGGGCGTCCGGATGAACGCGGGCGCGCACGGTGAGGACATGGCTGCCGGACTCGTGGTCGCACGGGTGCTCGACGCCACGACCGGGGCGGTCGAGGACTGGGACCTCCCGCGTCTCGGTCTCGGATACCGCACGAGCGCGCTCGGCCCCGAGCATGTCGTGATGTCGGTCCGCCTCCGGCTGCGCGAGGACGACCGCGATGCGGTGCTCGCGGAGATCGACGCGATCCGCGCCTGGCGCAGGGAGCACCAGCCGCTCGACCGTCCGAGCTGCGGGTCGGTCTTCACCAACCCGCCCGGTGCGTCGGCCGGTCGGCTCATCGAGGAGGCCGGGCTGAAGGGTGTGCGCATCGGCGGTGCGGAGGTGTCGACGACGCATGCGAACTTCATCGTCACCTCGCCCGGCGCGCTCGCATCGGACGTGGCCGAGCTCATCGACCTCGTCATCGTCCGCGTGCGGGAGGCCTCGGGGGTCGAGCTCCGGCCTGAGGTGGTCCGCCCGGCACCGCCCTCGCGAGGGCAGGGCTGATGGTCGACGAGCGCATCGCAGAGCGACGTGCGACCGTGCGGGCGCAGCGGAGGCGCGCTCGCCTGCGTCGCACGCTCCTCGTCGTCCTGCTGTCCGGTGTGGCCGGCGGTGCTGTGTGGCTCGAGCAGAGCGAGCATCTCGCCGTCCGGGACGTGGTGGTCCTCGGCACGGTGCGGCTCGGACCGGAGGCGGTCGTGGAGGCGAGCGGCATCGAGGTCGGCGCTGGGATCGTCCGCATGCTCCCGGGGCGCATCGCTCGTCGGGTGGAGACGGTCCCGCTCGTCCGGAGCGCGACGGTCTCCCGGACGGGCCTGCGGGAGGTCACGGTCACGGTCGTCGAACGCGAGCCCGTCTACACGGCGACCTCCCGCGCCCTGTCGGTGCTCGTCGACCGGGACGGTGTCGTGGTGCAGCAGGGGTCCGACGCACTCCTCCCGACCGTGAGGCTCGTCACCATCCCGCCGGCTCCGGGCGAGCTCGTCGTCGCGCACGAGGCCCTCGCCAACGCCCATCGGGTCTGGACGGGGCTCTCCGGGCCGCTGCGGAGCCGTGTCGTCCGGATGGACGCACCGGACCTCGACGGGCTGGTCCTGATCCTCGATGAGGGACCCGAGGTCCTCTTCGGGCGGGCGGAGCGGATCGAGGAGAAGGTCCGGGCCATGGGGATCGTCCTCGACGACGTCGCAGGGAGCGAGGTCACCGTCATCGACGTCCGCGTCCCGGACGTCCCGGTGGTGCGCAGCGACTAGCCCAACCCTGCTGCGGTTGCTTGACCCCCTCCCCGGCTGGCGTCTACCTTCAGTGGAGCCTGAGGTGGTCTTCCCCGACCCTCAACCTCGACTCGAGGTCGTTCCGCTCCGGCCGATGGGACGGTCCGGCAGGGCGGAGGCGCGCGTGGACGTGCGACGGAGGATGACATGGTGAAGGCACCGACGAACTACCTGGCGGTCATCAAGGTCGTGGGGGTCGGCGGCGGCGGCGTCAACGCCGTCAACCGCATGATCGACGCCGGCCTGCGCGGCGTGGAGTTCATCGCCGTCAACACCGACGCCCAGGCGCTGATGATGTCGGATGCCGACGTGAAGCTCGACATCGGTCGTAACCTCACGCGTGGGCTCGGTGCCGGTGCGGACCCCGACGTCGGACGTCAGGCTGCGGAGGACCACCGCGACGAGATCGAGGCGGCGCTCGCGGGTGCCGACATGGTGTTCGTCACCGCCGGCGAGGGCGGTGGCACCGGTACCGGTGCATCACCGCTCATCGCCAGCATCGCACGTGCCCAGGGCTCGCTGACCATCGGCGTCGTCACCCGGCCCTTCGCCTTCGAGGGTCGTCGCCGGGCCGCGCAGGCGGAGGTCGGCGTCGACGCGCTCAAGGCGGAGGTCGACACCCTCATCGTCATCCCGAACGACCGGCTCCTGCAGGTCGCGGAGACCGGCACGTCGGTGCTCGAGGCGTTCCGCCTCGCCGATGACGTGCTCCTCCAGGGCGTCCAGGGCATCACCGACCTGATCATGACGCCCGGACTGATCAACCTCGACTTCGCCGACGTGCGCTCCGTGATGACCGAGGCCGGCAACGCGCTGATGGGCATCGGTCGGGCGCGCGGGGACGACCGAGCGATCGAGGCCGCCCGCCTCGCGATGTCCTCGCCGCTGCTCGAGGCGTCCATCGATGGCGCGCGGGGGGTGCTGCTCCTCATCGCCGGCGGCAGCGACCTGGGGCTCCTCGAGGCGAACGCGGCGGCCGACCTCGTCGGGTCGAGCGCTCACCCGGAGGCCAACATCATCTTCGGTGCGGTGATCGACGACACCCTCGGGGACGAGGTCAAGGTCACGGTCATCGCTGCAGGGTTCGACGGTGACCGCCGCATCGAGCAGCGGGGAGCCATCCTCCGCAGCGCGCCGGCCCCTTCCTCCGCGACCCCGGCCACGGCCGACGGCGCGGTCGACGACGAGGACGAGATCTTCCGTCCCGCGCAGCCGGCACCGAAGGTCGTCATCGACGAGGGCTCGGAGCTCGACGACGACCTCGACGTGCCCACCTTCCTGCGCTGACGTGTCCCATCGCCCGGAGGCCGGCATCGCGCCCGCCGACGGTGCCTCGCTCGCCGGGACGCTCGGCGACACGCGAGGCGGCATGCCCGGCGGCATGCCCGGCGTGCTGGTGCACTTCACGGGCGCGCAGCTCGACGGGCTCCCTGACGCGAACCTCGCGCATCACCGCCCGCACGTCCCCGAGCATCTCGCGGCAGCGCGTGCGCAGGTCGGCGAGCGGACGAGGACCCACCCCGGTGCGTGGCACCTGATGCGTCAGGTCCATGGGGCCGACGTCGCGGTGGTGGACGAGGACGTCCCGGTCGGCGCCGAGCTCCGCGACGTGGACGTCATGGTGACGACGCTGCCCGACCGGCCGCTGGTCGTCCTGACCGCCGACTGCCTCCCGATCGTGGCAGCGGGTCCGCGTGCGGTCGGCGTCGCGCATGCGGGCTGGCGTGGCATCGTCGCCGGTGCTCCTGAGGCGCTCATCGCAGCCATGGTCGGTCTCGGCGGGCGTGCGGAGGGCCTCCGGGTCGTCATCGGCCCAGCGATCGGCCCGTGCTGCTACGCGGTGGGCCCCGAGGTCGTCGAGGCCGTCGGTGGGCGGGTGGGCTCCGCGGTGACGACGACGCGTGACGGCGCACCGTCGGTCGACCTCCGGCTCGCGGCGCACACGGCGATGCGCCGTGGTGGCGTCCTCTCGGCCACCGACCTCGAGGTCGGGCAGGGGGCGTCGGGCGGCCCTGGGCTGTGCACCGCCTGCGGGACGGGCTGGTTCAGCCACCGACGGGACCCGAACGCCGGCAGGCAGGCGGCGCTGGTCGTCCGCAGGGGAGGGGCGGTCGATGGCTGAGGGCCCGACGTCGCTCGAGGCGCGCATCGCGGAGATCCGCGAGCGGATCGGACGTGCCGCGCTGCGCGCCGGGCGCGACCCCGCAGGGGTGCGGCTCATCGGGGTGACGAAGACGCATCCGGTGGAGGTCGCGGCGGAGGCGGTCGCGGCCGGGCTCCTCGATCTCGGGGAGAACCGGGTCGACGAGCTCGTCGCCAAGCAGGGGGAGGTCGATGCGCGCTGGCATCTCATCGGGAGGCTGCAGCGCAACAAGGTCCGCGACGTCGTCGGACGGGCTGCGCTCGTGCACTCGGTGGACCGGCGCTCGCTCGTCGACGCGCTCGGAGGGCGTGCGGTCGCGCAGGGCGTCGTGCAGGACGTGCTCGTGCAGGTCAACGTCGCCGGCGACCCGGCGAAGGGCGGGTGCAGCCTCGCCGAGGTCCCCGCGCTCGTCTCCTACGCTGCGGGGGCTCCGGGTGTTCGGGTGGTCGGCCTCATGACCGTCCCTCCACTGCCCGGAGCGGGCGAGGAGCCCGGAGCGGCGGCCAGACCGTGGTTCCGTGCGCTCCGTGAGGTGCGTGACCGGCTCCGGGCCGAGCACGAGGGACTCGAGGAGCTGTCGATGGGCATGTCGGACGACCTCGAGGTCGCGGTGGAGGAGGAGGCGACGATGGTGCGCATCGGTTCGGCCCTGTTCGGGTCCCGCGGGGAGGGTGCACGATGAGCATCTGGGCCCGCACGCTGGTCTACCTCGGTCTGCGCGAGGAGGATGACGACGTCGTGGACTGGCAGGTCGTCGAGGACGCCGCGCCGCTCGACGAGGTCCCCGCACGTGGTGGCGCGGGCGTGCGTCCGTCGGTGACGGCCGGTGCCACCGCCGGCGCGGCCACCGCCGGCGCGGCCGTGACGGCGACGGGCGGTGCAGCTCCGGCCGAGGACCGGTCCTCCAACGTCCGTCAGCTCCGCACCGGTCTCGACCTGTCGTCCGAGCGGGTCACCGTCGTCCACGTCCGCGTCTTCGACGACGTCGAGACGATCGGCTCACGCTTCCGCCGCTCCCAGCCCGTCCTGTTCGACGTCAGCGCCTGCTCGCGCGAGGTCGCCCGCCGCACGGTCGACTTCGTGTCGGGGCTCACGTACGCGGGTCGTGGCTCGCTCCGGCGCACAGCGCCGCGGGCCTTCCTGCTCGTGCCTGACGGGGTCGACATCGCGCTCGAGGAGCGCCGCAGGCTGTCGCAGCTCGGCTACGAGATCGGGAGCCTCGGTCGATGATCGGCGGCCCCGTCTCGCTCGCCCTCGAGCTGTACACCTACGTCCTCATCCTCTACGTCATCTTCTCGTGGGTCCCGCGACCGCCGGACGCTCTGCGTCCGTTCGTGCTCGGTGTCGCACGCCTCGTCGAGCCGCTGGCCGCGCCGCTTCGGCGTTCCATCCCGCCGCTGCGCATCGGCATGGTCGCACTCGACCTCTCGATCATCGTGCTGTTCATCGGGGTGCGCCTGCTGCGCGGCATCGCGGCGTCAGCCGGCCTCTGACCTCGTCCTCGCGCCGAGCCGCGCTGCGTGCTCGAGCGGGTTGTCGCGGTAGCCGTGCAGGGCGTTGCACCACACGTAGGCGGGGACGAGCAGTGGCCCGAGCCGCTCCGCCTGGCGCACGTGCACTGCCTCGTGGTCGAGCAGCGCCTCGGACGGGTCCTCGCTGCGGCACAGCACCACCTGCCCGACGGTGTTCGCGCCGGCACCGACGAGCCGCAGGGCGAGGGCTGACGGTCCTCCGACGCCGCGGGCGACGAGGCAGCGGCGTGCGGGGTCCCAGACCGGACGTGCGCCGGAGGCAAGCGCGACGGTGAGGCCGACCGCCGTGAGGGGTGCGCTCCACACGGCCGCCGCGAGCCTGCCGACGGACGTTCGCGGCACATCGGGGACCCACCGCGCGGCCAGCGCGGAGGCGCCGCGGTGTGCCCGGACCGGCT
>SKII01000131.1 GCA_007116505.1 Nitriliruptoraceae bacterium | reverse complement strand
GGACCGATCGCCCGCAGCACGCGCGCGGGGTTGCCGACGGCGACGACGCCGGGCGGCAGGTCGCGCGTGACGACCGCGCCGGCACCGACGACCGTGCCGGCACCGATCGTGACCCCGGGCAGCACGATGACACCACCGCCGAGCCACACGCCGTCCTCGAGCACGATCGGCTCGCCCCACTCCCACATCGTCGCGCGCGTGGCGGGGTCCACCGGATGGGTGGCGGTGAGCAGCTGCACGCGCGGTGCGAGCTGGCAGTCCGCGCCGATCGTGATCGGCGCGACGTCGAGCATCACCGCGTCGAAGTTCACGAACGAGCGGTCCCCGAGGTGGATGTTGTAGCCGTAGTCGACGTGCAGCGGCGGGACGACGGAGGCCCCCTCACCGAGGGTCCCGAGCAGCCTCGCGAGCACCTCGCGGCGTGCGGCGTCCGAACCGGTCGGCAGCGTGTTGAGCTCGCGGCTCACGGCGTAGGCGTGCTCACGGTCGGCGACGAGCACCGGATGGTCGCCGCGGTAGCGCTCCCCCGACGTCATGCGGCGTCGGACATCGTCCGCGTCGTCGCGGACCTCCGTCCGCCCGTCCGCGTCAGCCGACGACACGGACGCTCTTCACGTTCATGAACTCGCGCATGCCCTCCTCGGACAGCTCGCGCCCGTACCCGGACGCCTTCACCCCACCGAAGGGCAGCCGCACGTCCGACGCGTTCATGCCGTTCACGGTGATCATCCCGGCGTCGATGCGGCCGGCGAACCGCTCCGCCCGCTCGACGTCGGCGCTGAACACCGATGCGCCGAGCCCGTAGTCCGTGTCGTTCGCCGCGGCGAGCGCCGCCTCCTCGCCATCGACGACGATGATGGCGCCGGCCGGACCGAACGTCTCCTCGTCGCCGACCGCGTGCTCACGCGTCACGCCGGTGAGCAGCGTCGGGGTGAAGAAGTAGCCGGGGCCGTCGACCGCCCCACCAGGCACGACGACGCGTGCACCGGCGTCGACGCTGCGCGCGACCTGCCCGGCGAGCTCGGCCCGGAGGTCGTCGCGGGCCATCGGACCCACCGTCGTCGCGGCGTCGCGCGGGTCACCGACGACGGCCTCGGCGAGCCGCGCGGCCATCGACTCGGTGAAGGCGTCGGCGACCGCACGGTCCACGACGAAGCGCTTCGCGGAGATGCAGCTCTGGCCGCAGTTGATCAGCCGCGCGTCCGCAGCGGTCCGCCCGGCGAGCTCGACGTCGGCGTCGTCGAGGACGACGAACGGGTCGGAGCCGCCGAGCTCGAGGACGGTGCGCTTGCCGTGCGATCCGGCGACCGCGGCGACGGCGCGGCCGCCGCGCGTCGACCCGGTGAACGACACGCCCTGCACGCGAGGGTCCGCGATGACCTCGGCGATCGTGGCCGGCTCGGCCCGCAGCGTCTGGACGACACCCTCGGGCAGGCTGGCCTCGAGCGCCGCAGCGACGATCGCCTCACCCGTCCCCATCGTGTTCGGGGCGCTCTTGAACAGGACCGTGTTCCCGCCGGCGACGACCGGTGCGATCATGCGCAGCGGCTGGAAGTAGGGGAAGTTCCACGGCATGATGGACAGCACCATGCCGACGGCGTCGTAGCGCACGCTCGCCCGCGCGCCGGCGAGCCCATCGACCGTCCGAGGCGCGAGGAACACGGGAGCGTTCTCGGCGTAGAAGCGCACGCCCTCGACGCACTTGGTGACCTCCGCGCGCGACTGAGCGAGCGGCTTGCCCATCTCCGCGGTCAGGAGGGCGGCGAGGGGCTCGCGGTCGCGCTCCAGCACGTCGGCGAGCGCTGCGAGCGCCGCGGTGCGCTCCGCGAGCGGCGCTTCGCGCCATGCCCGGTGGGCGGCGTCACCGGCGGCGAGGAGCCGCTCGACGTCCTCAGGGCCGTGTGCGGGGCGCTCGGCGAGGACCTCGCCGGTCGCGGGGTCGACGGATCGGTAGGTGGTCATGCGCTCCTCCTCGCCCGCGAAGGGCCTCGACCGCCGAGGACACGGCCTTGAGGCTAGATTCCTGTCCCGGCATCGCCCTCAGGGTAGAGGCCGCCGGGAAGGGGCATCGGGATGGGACGCGAGGGAGCAGCGGTGGGCGCGACGACCGTCGTCGGAGCCCCGGACGAACGCTGCCCGGCAGCGCTCATGCTGTTCCCCCCGGCAGGAGATGACCCGCAGGCGGCGATCCGCCAGGACCTCCCCGAGGGCGCGTCGACCCGCGACGCCATCCTCGCGCTCACGATGCGGGAGGTCGCCCGGGTCGGGCCCGCGTCGTTCAGCACGCGGACGGTCTGCCGGATGCTCGACCTCACCCATCCCATCATCAACTACCACTTCGGGAGCCGTGACGCGCTCATCGCCGAGGCGGGCCACCTCCTGTACGCGCGCCTCGTGCGCCTGCAGAGCGCCGCGCTCGTCGACGCACCGCCCGAGCCGCTCGCGCGGCTGCGCACGTTCGTCGACGCCGGCATGCGCCTCGCTGTCGAGCTGCGCGGCTGGGGCGCGGTGCTGAACTACTTCCCGTACTACTCCGACACGGTCGCCGACGCGTTCAGCGCGAGCCTGGAGGAGGCGCACCTCGAGCTCTACCTCCGACACTCCGCCGTGTTCGCGCGGCTCGTGTTCGACGTGTGGGAGGGCACGGTGACCCATCCGGACCCGGACGCGCCGGCGCCGACCGAGGCGGACGCGCTCAGGTTCGCTGCGGAGCACCCGGAGCTCTCGGCGAGGCTGGCATCTTTCCAGTTCCTGCTGCACGGACTGGCCGTGTGGCGGAGCGGACACCTCCCGCCCGGCGGCCCGACGCCCGAGCAGGCGGCCGCGCTCGATGCGGTCGTCGCCGAGCAGGTCGGCCTCGTGGTGCACGCCATCGCCGCAGCGCCGCCGCGCTGAGCGACGCGCTGCTCCGCGCGGCGCGTGGCATGGTTACGCTGCCCTCATGGAGACGACGGTCGCGCCCGAGCTCATGATGTTCCCGCCCGAGGTCGGGGACGATCCGTCGTCCGCCTGGCTGGCCTTCGGCGACGACCCAGAGCCGTCGAACCGCGACCGCCTCATCTCCCTGACGATGCGCGAGGTCGCGATCGTCGGGCCTGCCTCGTTCAACACGAGCGGCGTGTGCGACACCCTCGGCATCTCCTACCCGATGGTCAACTACTACTTCGGGAACCGCGACGGACTCATCGCCGAGGCGGCGCACGTCACCTACGTCCGCTACGTCGCGAAGCTGTGGGCCGCCGTCGAAGCCGCACCACGCACACCCATCGACCGCCTGCGCGCCTACCTCCGTGCGCACCTGCGTCTCAACGTGGAGATCCGCGGATGGGGCGCGGTGCTCAACTACCCGATCTTCTCGTCGACGATCGCGCAGCTGCTCGACGACCGCTTCGGCGAGGAGCACCGCAGCCACTTCGAGCTCAACATGGGCCGGCTCGCCCGGCTCATCATGGACGTGTGGGACGGCGAGGTCCATGACTTCCCCTACGGCGTCGACGACCTCCCTCGGGAGGAGCTGCTCGCCGATCCCGAGGCGATGGACATGACCGCGACGCTGTCGTGGGGGACGCTCGGTGTCGCCGTGTGGCGCTCGGGCCGGCACTCCCCCTCGCGCGGCATCAGCGAGCTCGAGCAGATGGGCGACCACTTCGTCGACGTCTACATCGAGAACATGATCCGGTTCGTCACGATGGCGCGGCAGGGCTGACCGCCCCGACACGAAGAAGCCCCCGGCGGCTCGAGGCTCACCGAGGGCTTCTGGTCGCGACGCTGTGTGACCAGCGCTGCTGAGTAGCGGGGGCAGGATTTGAACCTGCGACCTCCGGGTTATGAGCCCGGCGAGCTGACCGAGCTGCTCCACCCCGCGTCGCTGTGGGGAGGGTAACCCCTCCCCCCGTGCGGACGCAAGCCGACGACCGGACCGAGGGCCGGACCGAGGGCCGGACCGAGGGACCGCGGCCGTCCGATCAGCGGCGCAGCGCCGTCTGCGACGTGTCCGCGCCCTCGCCGTCCCCTTCGCCCTGGCCCTCACCCTCGCCGTCCGCGTCGGGGACCTGCGGGAGCAGCGACCCGCCGGACGCCTCGAAGGCCCGCTCGAGGAGGCGACGTGCGGTGAGCACCTCGCGCTCGTAGCCGGCGAGGTTGCCCTGGCGGAGCAGGTCGTCCGCACGGTCGAACGCGGCGAGCGCCCGCTCGAGCAGCACCAGCGCGTCGGTCTCCGTGTCGGGCGCACCCGGGTCGGACGGATCGACGTCGGTGCCCTCGTCGCCGGTGATCGACTCGGGGATGCGGATCGAGAGGAGCTGACCGAGCGCGCCGGAGAGCGTGCGGTCGAAGGCCGTCCGCGCCCCCATCACGACCGCGACACGGGCGAGCTCGGGGATGCGGGCCTGCGGGTTCTCGAGGAACAGCGGCTGCACGTACAGGATCGAGTCCGCGATCGGCAGCACCTGCATGTTGCCGCGGATGACGTTCGAGCCGTCACGCGAGCGCAGCGTGATGTATGCGGAGATCTCGTCGTCCTGCTCGATGCGGGCCTGCGCCTGGAGCGGACCGAGCACCAGCTGGTCCGACGGGAACCGGACGGCGAAGAGGCTGTTGAGCTTGTCCCCATCGGAGCGACCCGCGAGCCACGACACCATGTTCGGACGGTTGGCCGCCAGGTACGGCTGGATGAGGACGAACTCCTCGGTCTCCTCGCCCGGCAGGCGCATCACCAGGTAGTACGGCTGCAGGCGGCGCTGGCCGGCCGCCTGCTGCAGCGCCGTCGCGCCGCCGGCGTTCGCCGCGGCCGCAGGATCGATCGGGACCTCCCACGCGTCCGCACGGTTGTAGAACGCGTCCGCGTCGGGGATGTGGTAGGTCTGGTAGAGCTGCGTCTGCAGGCGGAACAGGTCCTGCGGGTAGCGGAAGTGCCGGACGATCTCCTCGGGTGCCGCGCCGAACGACTGCATGAGGCCGGGGAACGCACGGTCCCAGGCGCGAACGATCGGGTCCTCGTCGTCGACGACGTACAGCGTCACGTCACCGTCGAACGCGTCGACGACGACCTTCACCGAGTTGCGCACGTAGTTGACGGTCACCCCACGGTTGCCGAGCACGAGCGTGCGACGCTCGGAGTACGGGTAGGCGGTCGACGTCGTGTAGGCGTCCACGATCCACTTCACACGCCCGTCGATGATGACGGGGTACGGCGACGAGTCGAGCTCGAGGAACGGCGCGACGAGCTGGACGCGCTCGGCGACCTGCCGGTTGAAGATGATGCGCGACTCGTCGTTGAGCAGGTTCGTGAGGACCAGGTTGTAGTCCGCGAAGCGGAGCGCGAACGCGATGCGCCGCAGGAACGAGTCGATCGGCACGCCACCACGCCCGGCGTACTCGGTGATGATCTGCGCCTGCGTCTCCGGGTCCTCGAAGTCCAGCTCGTCGGCGTCGGTGCGCACGAGCGAGTAGACGGGGTTCGGTGCGAGCCCGAAGTAGATGCCGGGCTGCTCGAACGGGACGATCTCCTCGTCACCGACCGGCGGGATGTTCGAGCTGATGAACACCGGCTGACCCTCGGCGTTGGCCGTGTTCACCTGGCTCGCGACGACGCCGAAGCCGTGCGTGAAGGTGATGTGACGGTTCTGCCATGTGTCGGCCTGCTGCGGGAGCCGCGAGAGCTCGCGCGTGGCGAGCATGACCTGGCGCAGCTCGCCGTCGATGAAGTACCGGTCGATCGCGACGTCGAGGAACTCGTAGTACGGGCGCAGCGACTGGAGCTCCGAGTACGTCGTCTCGAGGACCTCCGGGTCCCACAGGCGGACGTTGCGCAGCGTCACGTCGTTGTCGAGCACGTCCTGCTCGTCGAGGTCGTTGCGGATCGCGAACGGCTGGCGGACGACCTCGTCGAGCCCGTACGCGCGCCGGGTCGCCTCGAGGTTGCGCTCGATGAACTCCCGCTCGCGCGCGAGCTCCTGGGGGTCGACACGGATGCGCTGCACGACCGCCGGGTAGACGCCCTGCAGCACGATGCTGGCGACGACGAGGAGCCCGAGCGCGGAGCCGGGCAGCAGGAACCCGGGGCGCCGCACCGACGCGAGGAGGATGACGACCGCGACGGCGGCGACACCGATGAGGAGCAGCAGAGCGGGGAGCTCGGCGTTGACGTCGGTGAACGATGCACCGGTGACGGTGCCGCGCGGCGAGAAGTTCAGGTCGTAGCGGTCGAGCCAGTAGCCCCAGCCGCGCACGCCGACGGCGAGCGCGACGAGCACGGTCAGGTGGGTGCGCGCCTCCGGCGTGATGCGCTCGGGCGTCTCGGGCCGGATCGCCCCGAGCACGTAGTGCGCGCCCGCGGTCAGCAGGATCGTGAGGATGAGGGACGTGAAGGCCCACGTCTGGATGAGCGCCCAGAACGGCAGCTCGAACAGCCAGAAGCCGAGGTCGCGGGAGAAGAGCGGGTCGACGATGCCGACGCCCTCGCCGTTGAGGAACAGCAGGAACGTCTGCCACTGCGCGCCGACGGCCGCGCCGGAGGTGAGCGCGAACAGGACGGACACCGCCGCGATGACCCACGGCAGGTACGGGTCGATCGCGTCGCGGATGCGCTGCACCTGCGCCTGCTGTGGCGTCGTCGGGATGATGAACGGCCGGCGCCGGCGGGCGATCGACAGGTTCGCGCCGATGAACACGGCGAGCGCCGCCGTGAACGCCGCGGCGATCCCGATGCGGCTCGCGAGGACCGTGAGGAACACGTCGCGGTAGCCGCGCTCCTCGAACCACCACAGGTCGGTCACGAACACCGCGATGCGGTTCGCGCCGAAGATGACGAGGAGCAGCCCGGCGATGAGCACCGAGCCGAGACGACGACGGACGAGATCCACGGGCACCTCGGGGTTCGGGAGCGGGCGGTCCCGGACGAGGTCGGTCACGGGACGGCCGGCGGTGGGGTCGAGCGAGGTTACCGACCGTCGCCGCCGCTGGCAGCCAGCAGGACGGCCCGATCCGGCACGTCGCCACCCGCGACCACACCGAGCACCGTGAGGGCCTCCTCGAGGTCCGCGACGGGGACGAGCAGCAGGTCCCGCTCGACCACCGCTCGGCGCGCGAGCGGCAGGTCGTCGGCCGGCAGCAGGAAGACGTCCGGCACCGGCCCGGACCCCGAGGCGACGCTGCGGAGCTTGTGTGCGAGGCCCCCGACCCCGACGACGCGACCCTCCGTGTCGAGCGCCCCCGTGCCCGCGACCAGGAGCGGACGCCCCTCATCACCCGCGAGCGTCCCCCGCGCGAGGGTCGGATCCTCCGCCGCGAGCTGCGCGACGACCCCGAGGGAGAGCATCAGCCCGGCCGACGGACCGCCGACCGCGTCGGTGGCGAACTCGACGGCGACCGGCCACGCCCAGGCCGGGACGTCCGCGTCGACGACGAGCCCGAGCGCCTCGAGCGCGAGGACGACCGCGAGGGAGCGGCTCTCCAGCATGCGCTCACGCCCCGCGACCGCCACGTCGTTGAGCGTGCCCCCGGGAGGGACGAGACGGGCACGTGCGACGAGGTCGACGTCCGGGTCGCGCAGCGCCGACCACCAGGCGGCGACGCCGGCCGGCTCGGACACCTCGATGGTGGTGACGAGCAGGCGACCGGCCGGCTCGCGCACCTCAATCCCGTCGCGCGCCGCACCTGAGGACGCGCCGGAGGGCGTCACGGCGACGAGCGACGTGGCGTCGAGCACCGGTCCGCCGGTCACGACCAGCTGGCACGCCGGCTGCGCGACGACGAGCCCGCACGGCAGCGCCCCCGACCACCACGCACCGAGCGACCCGGCGAGCGAGACGACGAGCACCATGGCGGTGGCGAGCGTGCGGCGCGGACGGCGAGCAGCGCGCGGACGGGCCTGACGGTCCACGCCG
>SKII01000061.1 GCA_007116505.1 Nitriliruptoraceae bacterium | reverse complement strand
TGCCGCCGATCGCGCCGATGACCCCGCCGAGGATCAGGCTCTGCATCTTGTAGAGGAACACGTTCTTGCCGAGGCTGCGGGCCGCGTCCTCGTCCTCACGGATCGACCGCAGCACGCGTCCCCAGGGGCTCCGCATCAGCGCCCACACTCCGAGCGAGAGCAGCAGCACGAGCCCCCATCCGACGCTCGTCACCCACATGCGGTTCGCGCTGAACCGCAGCGGACCGAGGTAGTCCCCTCCGCCGCTGAACGGTGAGATCGCGTAGAAGCCGCTGCCGAACTGCCGCAGGCCGAAGACGCTGCCGGTGAACGGGTCGCTCGAGGTGTTGCGCACGAGGAAGCGGAGGATCTCGCCGGCCGCGATGGTCGTGATGGCGAGGTAGTCGGCCCTGAGGCGCAGCGTCGGCAGCCCGAGGACGAGGGAGAGCGCGACGGCGGCGAGGATGCCGACGAGGACGCCGAGCCAGACGGAGCCACCGAACACCGAGACGGTGATGGCGAGCCCGTAGGCGCCGACGAGCATGAACCCGACCTGCCCGAAGTTCAGCAGGCCCGTGTAGCCGAAGTGGATGTTGAGGCCCACGGCGAGCAGTGCGTAGGTCGCTGCCGTCGGTCCGACGGCGGACCGGAGCGCGTCGAAGAGGAGGGTCTCGATCATCCGAAGCGCTCCCTGCGTCCGAGGATGCCCTGCGGGCGGACGAGCAGGATGACGATGAGCACGAGCAGCGCCCACACGTACTTGATCTGGCTCGAGAACCAGACGGTGCTGATCTCGCTGACGAAGCCGACGACGAGTCCCCCGACCATCGCGCCGTAGGCGGAGCCGAGCCCGCCGAGGATGACGCCGGCGAACATCAGCAGGAGCAGCCGGAAGCCCATGAGGTAGTCCACCGACTCGATGACGCCGAGGAACACGCCGCCGACGGCGGTGAGCATCCCGCCGAGCACCCACACGGAGAGGATGACGCGCTGCACGTCGATGCCGGAGGACTCCGCGAGGTCACGGTTGTCCGCGACGGCGCGCATGGACTTGCCGAGGCGCGTCGTCGTGAGCATGAGTCCGACGCCGACGAGCATCGCGATCGAGAGGCCCATCACCCACAGCTCGACGGGCGTGACGCGGATGAGCCCGAACCGCATCGCGGTCTGGAGGCTGTAGTCGGCGTAGGCGAGGCGTGACCCTCCGAAGAACAGCAGCACGACGTGGCGCAGGACGAACGCGAGGCCGATGGAGACGACGAGCATCGAGATCAGCCCGGCGCTCTGACGGCGCATCGGTCGCCAGAGCCCTCGGTCGAGCGCCCCGGCGATGAGGCCTCCGAACACGACGGCGATCGGTGCGGCGACGAGCAGCGGCAGTCCCACGGTGACGTTGAGGAAGAACGCTGCGAACGCCCCGATGGTGACGAGGTCACCGTGGGCGAAGTTGACGAGTCCGGTGGTCCCGAAGATGAGCGAGAGGCCGACGGACGTGATCCCGATGATCAGGCCGAACTTGAGGCCGTTCAGGCCGTTCTGCAGGATGCGCCGGAGCAGGTCCGAGCCGGCGTCCACGGCCTCCCCGAGCGCGAACACCGCGGCGGCGCTGGCGTTCTCGAGCACCCGCACCTCGACGCTGGTCTGCTCCGGATCGCGGAGGCCGATGCCCTCCGGCAGGCTGGCGGTGTCGACCTCCACGACGTAGACGCCGGGGCCGGGCAGGGGGACCTCCCAGCGCCCGTCCTCCCCCGACACGCCCTCGAGCACCGCGCCGGAGTCCGCGTCGGTGACGCTGACACGGACGCCTGGCACCGGTTCACCCTCGTAGCGGAACCGTCCCGAGATGACCTCGACGTCCTGCGCGCCGGCGGACGAGGGAGGGAGGGCGAGGGCGACGAGCGGGCCGAGCAGGAGGGCGAGTCCGGTCAGCGCTCCCATACGGCGGACACGAGCGACGAGCGTGCTCCCCACCTGACGCTCCTCCGCCGCTCGCTCCCGCGCCACGATCTCTCACCGCTACAGCGGTCGGGGAGCATAGACGGTGATGGACGGTGACGGATGGCACGACGGTCCGACGTCGCGTGGACGCCGTGCGGCTCGAGAGGCGGGGACGGGAATCGAACCCGTGATCGGGGATTTGCAGTCCCCTGCCTTACCACTTGGCCACCCCGCCGGGACGGCGTCGGCAGGGTAGCCGCGTCAGCGTGCGGGACGGTCCGGCACTGCTGCCTCGCTCCCCCTCATCGCTTCGTCTCGGCACCTCGGTGCCGCTCGCGGCGGGCCGTGATCAGGATCGCACCCGCGAGGGCGAGGAGCACTCCGAGCAGCAGCGTGCCGAGGTTCGCGCCGATCCCGGCGACGAGCAGCATCGCGATCGTCCCGGCGGCGAGCAGGTAGTACGTGAGGGCGATGAACGTCTTGCGCAGCAGGTCGCCCTCTCGGCCGATCAACCCCACGGTGGCGGCGGCGGCCACGACGTTGTGCACCGTCACCATGTTGCCCGCCGCGCCGCCGACCGCCTGGACGGCGACGACGACCGCCGGATCCACGCCGATCGCCTCAGCGGTCGCGAACTGGAACTGCGCGAACATGATGTTGCTGATCGTGTTCGATCCGGCGGCGAACGCCCCGAGCGCACCGATGACCGGTGCGACCGCGGGCCAGGCGCCACCGACGGCTGTGGCCGCACCCTCTGCGAGCGTCAGCGGCATCGAGGCGAGGTCACCGCTCGTGAACGCGGTGCCGGAGTTGATGAAGATCCGCACCAGCGGCACGGCGATCAGCATCGCCGGTGCCGCCTTCACGATCTGGCGACCCGCCGTCCCCCATGACGAGCGGATCTCCGCACCGGACATGCCGTGGATGAGGTGGCTCGCGACGACCGCGATGAGGAACATGAAGCCCGGCAGGTAGAAGGGCTGCAGGCCTGCGCTGACCCCTGAGTAGCCGAGGATGTCGCTCCATGTCGGGTTGACGGACTGCAGCACCGACTGGACCCCGAGCTCAGGGATGCGGCTGATCACGAGCACGACAGCGAGGACGACGTAGGGCGACCAGGCGCGAGCGGTCCCGATCGTCTGGCGCGGCTTCGCGTCGTCCGGCTCGAGGTCGCCCATCCAGAACGGCTCCCAGCGCTCGCGCGGCGCGAAGTCCCAGTTCTCCTTCGGCTGCAGGAAGCCCGTGCGCGCCGCGGAGACGACGATCACGAGGCCGATGAGTCCACCGAGGAGGGACGGGAACTCGGGGCCGAGGAAGCGGGCGGTCAGCCAGTAGGGGCCGGTGAACGCCGCACCGGCGAACAGCGCGAACGGCCAGATCGCGAGGCCCTCGCTGAAGCGACGGTTCACCCCGAAGAACCTCGTCAGCATCGCGACGATGAACAGCGGGATGAGCAGGCCGACGATGGCGTGCACGAGCGCCGCGGTGTGGGTGACCTCGACGAGGAACTCGGGCAGGCTGCTGCCCGCCGCCATCAGGCTCTCCTCCGCCGAGGTGCCGGACAGACCGCTGCGGACACCGACGAGGATCGGCGTGCCGACGGCGCCGAAGGTGACGGGCGTCGACTGGATGATGAGGCCGGCCATGACGGCGGCCATAGCCGGGAAGCCGAGCGCGAGCAGCAGCGGCGCGACGACGGCCGCCGGCGTGCCGAAGCCCGACGCGCCCTCGATGAACGCGCCGAACGTCCAGGCGATGATGATGGCCTGGACGCGGCGGGCCGGGCTCACCCGCGTGAAGCCTGCCCGGATGGACGACATCGCGCCGGACGCGTTGAGCGTCGCGAGCAGCAGGAGGGCACCGAACACGATCGAGAGGATCTGGAGGGCGATCCCGAGGCCCTGGAAGGTCGAGGCGACGACAGCGAGCGGCTCGACGTCCCAGACCAGGAGCGCCACCGCGACGACGACGATGAAGCCGACTGCCATCGCGTTGCGTGCCGGCCAGCGGAGGCCGACGAGCAGGACACCGATCGTGAGGATCGGCAGGAAGGCGAGCAGGCTGAGCAGGGCGAGGTTCATGGTCCTGATCCCCCCGTGTCGCGGGCCGGGCGAGCTGTCCTGTCCGGGTCAGGATCCGCGGCGCTACGTCGCATCATCATCGGCCCGGGCGACACCCTCGACGGCGGCGGCGAGGCGCTCGAACGCGGCGCGGCGGACCGGATGCAGCGGCACCTCGGGCAGCCGGCATCCGGGTTCCCCGTCGTGCCGGCAGTCGTCGAGCGCACACACGAGCCCCGCGAGCTCGGGGAAACCGGCGGCGACGCCACGCCGGTCGAGCATCCCGAGCCCGAACGAGCGCACGCCCGGCGTGTCGACGAGCCAGCCGCCCCCCGGGAGCGGGAGCGCGACCGAGGCGACGGTGGTGTGCCGCCCTCCGCGACGTCCCACCTCCCCCGTACGACGGTCGGCGTCCGGGACGAGCACGTTCATCAGCGACGTCTTCCCGACCCCCGAGTGGCCGGTCAGCACCGTCCAGCGGTCCGCGAGCAGCCCACGGAGCCGGTCGGTCCCCTCACCCGTCACCGCCGAGACGCGCAGCACCTCCGCGAGCGCGCCCGAGTAGGGCTCCAGCGCTGCGTCGAGCTCCGCCGGCGTCGCGACGAGGTCGACCTTGTTGACGACGAGCACCGTGGCGAGGCCCCCGGTGGTCGCCGCGACGATCACGCGGTCGGCGAAGCGCAGTCCCGCCGCGAGGTTGTCCGCACCGACCACGACCGCGACGGCGTCCGCGTCCGCGACGAGCACGCGCATCCCGCGGTCGAGGTCGTCGCTCGTCCGCGCGAGCTGCGTCGCTCGGTCCAGCCGCTCGACGACCCGTGCCGGCTCATCGCGCTGCGCGGGAGCGATACGGACACGGTCCCCCACGACGACCTTGCGACCACGCATCGCGCCGCCGTAGCGGGCGTCGCTCGCGCCGTCGATGCCCTCCCCTTCTGGCACGACACGGATACGGCCGCGGTCCACCGCGATGACACGCCCGGGGAGCTGTCGACCCCGCTCCGCACGGGCGGCGGGTGACGCGAGCGGCCGACCGCGCGGGCCAACAGCGACGTCGTCGTCCCACTCGTCCTCGAGGGCGTCCATGTCGATGCTCGGCATACGTGCATCGTGCCATGCCCGACCGCCGCTGCGGGGACGCTCCGTCACCACACGCTCGTCGGGTCTAGCATCGGCGGCGGAGGGCTCGGGAGACGCCCTGCAGCGAGGATCGGGGGATACATGTCGACCATGTCCGGCGACGCCATCGAGGGACTGCTCGAGGAGGATCGGCGCTTCCCGCCGCCTGAGCCGTCAGCCGTGCGCAGCGGCATCGTCGACCGCAGCCTCCACGAGCATGCCGACGAGGACCCGGAGGGCTTCTGGGCCGATCAGGCGCGCACGCTCGCGTGGATGCGGCCGTTCAGCGAGGTCCTCCACTGGGAGGCGCCTCACGCGCGGTGGTTCGCCGACGGGACCCTGAACGCCAGCGTGAGCTGCCTCGATCGCCACGTCGAGGCAGGGCTCGGGGACAGGGTCGCGTTCCACTGGGAGGGCGAGCCGGGCGACATGCGCACCATCACCTACGGCGAGCTCCTCGACGAGGTCTCGCGTGCGGCGAACGCCCTGCGAGCGCTCGGGGTGGGGCGCGGCGACCGCGTGGCCATCTACCTGCCGATGGTTCCGGAGCTCGCCGTCACGATGCTCGCCTGCGCGCGCATCGGTGCCGTCCACTCCGTCGTCTTCGGCGGGTTCAGCGCGAACGCGCTGCGCGAGCGGATCGAGGACTCGTCGTGCCGCGTGCTCGTGACGGCGGACGGGGCGCACCGCCGCGGATCGACCTTCCCGCTCAAGCAGCAGGCCGACGAGGCCGTGGAGGGGTCGGCATCGATCGAGCGGGTCCTCGTCGTCCGACGCACGGGTGAGGACGTCGCGATGGCCGCCGGTCGCGACGTGTGGTGGCACGACCTCGTGCCGGCGCAGGAGGCGCACTGCACGCCGGAGGAGATGGGCGCCGAGGACCTCCTGTTCCTCCTCTACACGTCGGGCACCACCGGTCGGCCGAAGGGGATCATGCACACGACCGGCGGCTACCTCACGCAGGCGTCGTTCACCCACCGCGTGGTGTTCGACCTCGACGCGGCCCGCGACGTCTACTGGTGTGCGGCCGACATCGGCTGGGTGACCGGGCACACGTACATCGTCTACGGGCCCCTCGCGAACGGTGCGACCTCGGTCATGTACGAGGGCACGCCGAACTTCCCGGCCGAGGACCGCTTCTGGAGGATCGTCGCGCGCTACGGCGTGACCCAGCTGTACACCGCACCGACCGCGATCCGCGCGTTCATGAAGTGGGGACGCCAGCATCCCGACGGCCACGACCTGTCGAGCCTGCGCATCCTCGGCAGCGTCGGCGAGCCGATCAACCCTGAGGCGTGGATGTGGTACCGCGACGTCATCGGCGGTGGCGACGTGCCCGTCGTCGACACGTGGTGGCAGACGGAGACCGGCGGGATGATGATCGCGCCGCTCCCGGGCGCGACGACGACGAAGCCGGGCTCGGCGACCTTCCCCCTCCCGGGCGTCTCCGCGACCATCGTCGACGACCGCGGCGACGAGGTCGGCGTCCCCGGCGGCGGCTACCTGGTGCTCGACCGGCCGTGGCCCGGGATGCTCCGCGGCATCTGGGGCGACGAGCAGCGGTACCGCGATACCTACTGGTCCCGCTTCCCCGGCCGCTACTTCGCCGGGGACGGGGCCAAGCGTGATGCGGACGGGTACTTCTGGCTGCTCGGCCGTGTCGACGACGTGATGAACGTCTCCGGGCACCGGCTCTCCACCACCGAGGTCGAGTCGGCGCTCGTCAGCCACCCTGCGGTCGCGGAGGCGGCCGTCATCGGACGGTCCGATCCGCTGACGGGCCAGGCCATCGCCGCCTTCGTCACCCCCCGGGCCGGCATCGAGGGCGACGAGCGGCTCGCCGCGGAGCTGCGCGACCACGTCGCCCGGATGATCTCCCCGATCGCGAAGCCGGCGTCGCTGCTGTTCACCGGCGACCTCCCGAAGACGCGCTCGGGGAAGATCATGCGCCGGCTGCTGCGCGACATCGCCGAGGACAAGCAGCTCGGCGACACGACGACGCTCGCCGACGCCGGCGTCGTCGACGCGATCAAGGACCGCTACCTCGCCGGAGGCTCCGGGGACGGCGACGCCTGAGGGTCAGGACCCGAGCCGTGGACGGGAGCATCTCGGGGCATCGCTATCCTCCGCGCGGGAGACCGAGCACCCGACGTTCCGGGGCCGGGGGTCCACCGGGCGGAGCGAGCACCGCCCCGCCGTGAGCCGTCCGACCGCAGCGACACCGCGCACCGGCGAGGGGGTGAGATGGGCACCGAAGCCTCGATGCTCCCGCTGCTCATCGTCCTCGCCCCCGTGGCGACCTCCCTGCTCGTCGTCGCGCTCCGGGCCCGCCCCGACGCCCGCGACACCACGCTGGTCGCCGGCGCGGTCGTCACCTTCCTGCTCGTCGCCTCCCTCGTGCCTGCCGCGCTACGGGGCGAGGTCCCGACCACCGAGCTCGTCGAGGCCCTCCCCGGCCTGACGCTCGCGCTCCGCATGGACGGGATGGCGCTCCTGTTCGCGCTCCTCGCAGCGTTCCTGTGGGTCCTCGCCTCCCCCTACGCGGCCGGGTACCTGCGCGGCGACCATGCCGCCAACCAGACGCGGTTCATGGCGTTCTACGCCCTCTGCCTGTCCACCGCGTTCGGCGTCGCGATGGCCGCCGACCTGCTCACCTTCTTCATCTTCTACGAGCTGCTCACCGTCGCGACGTACCCGCTCGTGACCCACAAGGGGGATGCGAAGGCGATCGCCGCCGGGCGCCGCTACCTCGGCTACCTCGTCAGCGGTGGAGCGCTCGTGCTCCTCGCCACGACGATCGTCTACCAGCAGACGGGTGAGCTGA
>SKII01000120.1 GCA_007116505.1 Nitriliruptoraceae bacterium | reverse complement strand
ACGTGCGCGCGTCGACGGACCGGCTGGTCGTGGTCCTGCCGCCCGCGGACGGGCTCGCCGGCGCCGAGCGTGTCCGCGTCCGGATGCTCGTCGAGAGGGCTCTCGCCGCGCTGCCCGAGGAGGGCGAGGACGCGGTCGTCCTCGAGCCGGTGTCGGCCTCCGCGCTCGCGGCGACGGTCGAGATGGCCGTGCGCCGGGCAGGGGCCGGCGGGACCGTCTGCGTGCTCGGTGCCGACCTCGCCGCGCAGGTCATGCCCGCGCTCGCCCTCTACCCGGCCACGCGCGGCTGCCTCCTGCCCGTGCCCGATGCCGCCGGTGAGGGGATCGCCGCGACGCTCGTCGGTCCGTTCGTCAGCGTCGACGTCGACCTCGAGGCCGTCGGCAGGACGCTCGGTGAGGTGGCCCGCGCAGCCGCCGGTCCCGGCACGGTGCTCGTCCTCGCCGGCGGCGACGTGACGCTCGATGCTCGCTGGCGGGCCGGGGTGGAGATCGGAGCCGTCGGGCCGGCCGGCTCCGGTCCGATCCGCGTCGTCGCCGACGCCGAGGAGGTCCTCGCGCTCCTCGACGCGCAGGCCGCCCTCGCCGCCCGGGGCATCGTCCCCGGCGGGCCCGATGCGCTGGCCTCCGGTGAGGCCGGACCGACCGCGCTCCCCGACGACGAGGACCTCCCCCCCGCCCTGCTCCTCCCACAGGTCGGGGCTGTCGTGCTCGATGCCGGGCCGCGCTCGGAGCAGCTCGCCGCGGACCTCCTCGAGCGCGGTGTCCCGCTCGTCGCCCCCCGCAGCCTGCTGGTCGCGGAGGGCCGACCGGCGGACGGCGTCGTCGCGTCGTGGCGCATCCGCTGGGACGTGGCGCTCGCCGCGGTGCTCCGAGCGGGCCCCGACGGGCCGGCGAGCCCACCGTCCGCCGACGTGCTCGTGCTCGAGCCCGGCCCGGCGTACGTCGGACCCTGACCGGACGGGGCGGAGCACCTTCTACGCTTGCACCTCTCCAGGAGGGTGACCGTGCGCAGGGCCAAGATCATCGCGACGCTCGGACCGGCGCTCGACGACCCGGTCCGCCTTCGGGCCGTCATCGAGGCCGGCGCGGACGTCTTCCGGTTCAACTTCTCCCACGGCACCGTCGACGACCACCGTGAGCGCATCCGGCTCGTGCGCGAGCTCGGGGAGCAGGCCGGTCGTGTCGTCGGGACCCTCGGGGACCTCCAGGGGCCGAAGATCCGCCTCGGCGAGGTCGCGCCGGGCGGGGTGGAGCTCGAGAACGGAGCGCAGGTCGTGCTCGTCGCCGGGGCGTCGGAGCTCCCGGTCACCCACGACGACGAGGGGGTCCCGCAGCTCCCCGTCGTCTACCCCGCGCTCGCCGACGACGTCTCGACCGGGTCGCTCGTCCTCATCGACGACGGGTCGATGCGTCGCGTCGTCGAGACGTCCGACCCGGTGACGCGGCAGGTGCGCGCGAAGGTCGTCGTCGGTGGCACCGCCACGTCGCGCAAGGGCGTGAACCTCCCCGGCGTGCAGGTCTCCGCACCGTCCATGACCGAGAAGGACCGGGAGGACCTCGCGAGCATGGTCGAGCTCGGCATCGACTGGGTCGCGCTGTCGTTCGTCCGCAGGGTCGAGGACGTCCTCGAGGTACGGGCCACCATCGAGCGGCTCGGAGGCAACCAGCCGATCATCGCGAAGCTCGAGCGTCCCGAGGTGCTCGACGACCTCGAGGGCATCGTCGGCGCGGCCGATGCGATCATGGTCGCTCGCGGCGACCTCGGCGTCGAGATCGGGCCGTAGCGGGTCCCCGCCATCCAGAAGGAGATGATCGACCTCGCGAACCGGCTCGGCCGGCCGGTCATCACCGCGACGGAGATGCTCGACTCGATGATCCGCAGCCCCCGACCGACGCGGGCAGAGGCGTCCGACGTGGCCAACGCGATCTTCGACGGGTCCGACGCGGTGATGCTGTCGGGTGAGACCGCAGCGGGGAAGTACCCGGTCGAGGCGGTCCGGACCATGTCGCGCATCATCGAGGTCGCGGAGTCGACCCCGGAGCGCATCCGCCAGGTCGGCCCCGACACCGCGCACGTGCTCGGCCGGTCCGTCGCGAAGGCCGCGACGACGATCGCCGACGAGATCGACGCCGTCGCCATCCTCGTCTTCAGCCTCTCTGGCGCCTCCGTGCAGCTCGTCGCGAAGTACCGGCCGAAGCAGCGCATCGTCGGGCTGACCCCCGACGATGCGGCGCTCCGACGCTTCGCCCTCATGTGGGGCACCGACGGCGCGATCGTCCCGACGGAGGACCGCTCCCTCGACCTGATGCGCTCCGCCGACGCCGTCTGCCGGGCCGGCGGCATCGGCCGTATCGGGGACCGGGTCGTCATCGTCGCGGGCGTACCGGGTGGGCTCGGAGGGACGAACCGCGTCATCGTCCACGAGCTCGGCGACGATGCGAACCTGACCGTCGGCGGACGTTGAGCGCAACACGGCAGGGCGGCCGTCCGGGGTGAGGCCCGGGGTGAGGCCCGGGGAAGGGGGAGGTCGGAGGTGGAGCTGCCGGAGGCGGCCCTCGAGCACCGCTACTGCCTGCTGACCACGCGCACGCGCATCACGGACCGTTCGCACACGGCGGAGCTGTGGTTCGTCCCCGCCCCCGGCGGTGTGCACCTCATGTCGGGGTCGGGAGGGCTGACCAGCTGGTTCCTCAACCTCCAGACGGAGGAGGAGGGTGTGCTGCGGATCGCCGACCACGCCTGGCAGGTCCGCGCCTCCTTCCCGGGCCGCGACGATCCGCAGCGCGAGGAGGCCCTGCGGGCGTTCCACGAGCGCTACGCCCCCCCCGGGAAGGACCGCCTCGGCGCGTGGCTCCGTGATGCCGTCGTCGCGCACCTCGTCATCTCGCGCACGATCCGCTAGCGGCCGACCCCCGCGCGGCCGTTCAGCGGCCGACGTCCACCGGTCGGGTGGGGGGGCCGGAGCGGAGCAGCTCCGCGAGGTGCTCCGGCAGGGTGCGCGGGGCGATCACCTCGGCGTCCCCGCGCCCGGAGAACCCCCGCAGCGCGTCGAGGTCCCACCAGCGTGCGGCGCCCGTAGCGAGGTCAGGGAGCGGTACGGCGTCGGCATCGAGTCCCGAGGTCCGCGCGAGGAACCAGCGCTCGACCTGGCGGAGCCAGATGCCGCGGAACGTGAACGTCGCTGTCCGTGACCACACCCACGGGCCGAGCTCCACGTCGATGCCGACCTCCTCGCGGAGCTCGCGTGCCGCGGCCCCCTCGTGCGTCTCGCCGGGGTCGAGCCCACCACCCGGTGCGGTCCACACGGTCCGGCCGTCGCCGGGGAGATGCGCGACGAGCAGCAGCCGGTCGTCGGGGTCGAGCAGCAGCACGCGGGCGGCGTCGCGCGCGATGGGGTCGTCCTCGCTGCCACCGCTCGGCTCGGCGGCGAGCCGGGGATGTGCGGGGACGACCCGTGACGCGACGATGGTGGCGGGATCGATGACGTGCAGGATCGAGCCGCGGTCGACGACGATCCACCCGTCGTCCTCGACGGAGAGGAGCCTCCCGACACGGTCCGTCGGACGCGGGCCGACGTCCGCGTCGTCGACGAGGAAGCGGATGGAGACGCGCTGACCGAGGTGCCGGGCGTCGACCTCGCGCCGGTAGGTCGCACGCGAGCCGTTGACGGCCGGCCGCACCCCACGCGGCTCCGGTTCAGCCGCGCCGGCCATGCCCCCGGTGGTGCCCCCGCTCATGGCCCGGCCCTCATGCCGTCGCGCCCATGCAGCGGTCCTGGCGCGCAGCCGGACGGGTGGGCCGAGCCGCTCGGTGAGCAGCGACGAGCGGTCCCGGACCGCCCGTTCCGTGACCGTCCCCGCAGGGCCTGCGAGCTCCAGCTCCAGGGCCCCGCGGCTGCGGCGGACGCTGCGGAGCACGACCCGCTGGTCGTGGGTCGCATCCAGCGCGTCGGCGACCTGCAGCAGTGCGAGCAGGTCCGCGGTCACCTCGCGGTCCGCCTCCGTCAGCGAGGCGAAGGCGGGGAAGCGTCGGGAGATGCCGCGCGAGGGATGGAACCGTACGAGCGTGAGCAGGACGGCGAGCTCCTCGGGGTCGAAGCCACGCAGCTCCGCGTGCTCGAGCAGGTAGGCAGCGTGCTCCTGGTGTCGACGGAGCGCGAGAGCCGTGCCGATGGCGTGCAGGCGGGCTGCGTGGCCGAGCAGCGCACGCTCGCGCGGCCCGTGGCCGTGGAGCGACGCGGTCCCGTCGAAGAGCCGCTGCGCCGTCGCCGCCACATGCTCCGGGTGGGCGTCCTCCCCGCTGAACGTGCGGCGGAGCCACTCGACCTGGCCGTCCCGGAGCGCCTCGCCCCCGAGCACCCGGACCCTGCCGAAGCGGTGCAGCAGCAGGCCCTCGCGGAGCCCCCAGTCGCTGACGCGTGCCGTCGGCCCGTCGATGCCACCGAGCGTCGCCTCGAGGACGAGGGCAGCGACGTGCAGGTGGTCGGCCCGTCGCGACTTCACGCCGGGCATGCGGGCCCGCGCGGCGGTCCCGACGCTCGTGAGGGCGAGGACGGCCTCGGACAGCTCGTCGCGGTGCAGCGGAGCCTGGTTCACCGTCGCGGGCAGCCACCGTCCGGACCGTGCAGCGAGCAGCCGGGCGAGCGCTCGGACGGTCCCGCCGACCGCCACGACGGATCCGGGCCCGTGGGCGGGGACGACCTCGAGCGCCGGCCCGAGGACGTCGGAGACGTGACGACGCAGGCGCCGGAGCGCGCGCTGGGACGGGGCGGCGTCGCCGTCGTCGTCGGAGCCGGAGTCCGCCCTGCCGCCATCGTCCTCGTCGAGCATGGCGCTGAGGCGGCTCGCTCCGAGCGGCAGCGACGTCGCCCACAGGGTCCGTCCACCGGAGCCGATGGCCAGCTCGAGCGAACCGCCACCGAGGTCGAGGACGAGCGCCGGCTCGTCGGTGACGTCGACGCCGGCGCGCGCACCGAGGTAGGCGAGACGTGCCTCCTCCTCCCCGTCGAGGATCGCGACGGGCGTACGGGCGGCCTCCGACAGGGCGGCGACGAGGTCGGACCCGCCCGGTCCTCGGAGCGCCTCCGTGCCGACCGCGACGAGCTCCTCCGCGCCGGAGCGCCGTGCGAGCTCGGCGAGCCGCTCGACGGTCGCCACGGCCCGCACGCCGAGGTCGACGGGGACGGTGCCATGGCGTGCCACCGCTCGGCCGAGGTGCAGCATCTCGCGCTGGCGGCGCACCGGGTGGACCGTGCTGCCGTCGACGTTGGCGACGAGCAGGTGGAACGAGTTGCTGCCGAGGTCGAGGACGGCGCAGCGCATCAGGCGGGCCCCGGCTGCAGCAGCGTCAGTGCGCGTGCGAGCAGCTCACGCTCACCGGCGTACGTCAGGTCCTCGAGCGCGGTCGTGACCGGCCACCAGCGGGCCTCGTCCACCTCCGCGTCGGGTGCTCGGCCCGTCGGATCACCGCCCGGGAGGGGCCGCATCAGGAACCAGTGCACCTGCTTCGTCGCGGGCCCGTCGGCCGTGACGACCGGGTGGTGCGTCGTGCCGACGTCCGCGACGATCGCGGCGGCGACCCCGGTCTCCTCGTCGACCTCGCGCAGCGCCGCGCGGACCGCTGTCTCCTCCCCGTCGAGATGGCCCTTCGGGAGCGACCAGTCCTCGTGGGCGGGACGGTGGACGACCAGCACGCGCTGCTCGCCGTCGGCCGCATCGATGACCACGCCGCCGGCGGCGAGGACGGTGGGGACGAGGGGATCCGTGCTCATGCACGGAGCGTAGGACGCTCGCTCCGTCGCCTCGCGCGTTCCTGCAGGGTCGCCTGCACGTCGATGCCGTGGACCGGGACGACGCGCCGCCAGACGCTGTCCGTCCCGAGCTCCCAGGCCAGCAGGTCATCCCGGCGCAGCACGTCGAGGATCTCGTCGAGACGTGCTGCGAGCCGCGGGTCACGGACCGGCGCGAGGGCCTCCACGCGCCGGTCGAGGTTGCGAGGCATCAGATCGCCGGACCCGATGAGATGGTCGACCCCGCGGGACTCGCTCCCGAACCGGTAGATGCGCGAGTGCTCGAGGTAGCGGCCGACGACGGAGCGGACGGTGATGGTCTCCGACAGCCCCGGGACACCCGGTCGCAGCGCGCAGATGCCGCGCACGAGCAGCTCGATGCGGGTCCCGCGCTGCGACGCCGCGTAGAGCGCGTCGATGATGTCGGGGTCGACGATTGCGTTCGTCTTGATGACGATGTGCCCGTCGTCGGCGTCCGCCTCGCGGGCGACCAGCTCGGTGATGCGGGACCGGAAGCCCTCGGGTGCGACGACGAGGCGCCGGTAGCGCGGGTGACGCGCGTAGCCGGTGAGCACGTTGAAGAGGTCGGAGAGATCCGCGCCGAGCTCCGGATCGCACGTGAGCAGGCCGAGGTCCTCGTAGATGCGTGCCGTCGTGTCGTTGTAGTTCCCTGTCCCGACGTGCACGTAGCGCCGGACGGCTCCGCCCTCGCGGCGCACGACCAGCGCGATCTTCGTGTGCGTCTTCAGGCCGACGACGCCGTAGGCGACGTGGACGCCGGCCTCCTCGAAGGCGCGTGCCCAGACGATGTTCGCCTCCTCGTCGAAGCGTGCCTTGAGCTCGACGAGCGCGACGACCTGCTTGCCGGCCTCGGCCGCGTCCAGCAGCGCCCGGATGATCGGGCTGCCGGGCCCGGACGTGCGGTAGAGCGTGATCTTGATGGCGAGCACGTCGGGGTCCTCCGCGGCCTGCTCGATGAAGGCCTGCACGGACGTCGCGAACGCGTCGTAGGGGTGGTGCACGAGCACGTCGCGCTCGCGCAGCACGGCGAACACGTCGAGCTCCTCGCCGGGGACGGTGTGCAGCTCGCTCCCCGTCACGGGGGTGTGCGAGGGCAGGCGGAGGTCGGGCCGGTCGAGTCCGGTGAGCTCCATCAGGCCGCTGAGGCCGAGGGGCGCGGGCAGCACGTGCACGTCCCGCTCGTCGATGTCGAGCTCCCGCTCGAGCAGGGAGCGGACCTCCGCCGACATGTCGGGCACGACCTCGAGGCGGACGGCACGCCCGAACCGGCGACGGCTCAGCTCCGACTCGATCGCGAGCAGCAGGTCGTCGGCCTCCTCCTCCTCGACCTCGAAGTCGGCGTTGCGCGTGACGCGGAACGAGTGGTGGTCGAGCACCTCGACGCCGGGGAAGAGGCGGCCGAGCCGGGCTGCGACGACCGTCTCGAGCGCGACGAAGCGGTGGCGACCTCCGGAGGCTGGGAGGCCGATGAACCGTGGGAGCACCGGCGGGATCTTGACGCGGGCGAACCGGACGTCGCCGTCCTCGTCGCGCAGCCGCACGGCGAGGTTGAGCGACAGGTTCGAGATGTAGGGGAACGGGTGGGCCGGGTCGACGGCGAGCGGCGTGAGGACGGGGAACACGAGGTCCTCGAACACGCCGTCGAGGTGGGCGCGCTCCTGCTCGTCGAGGTCCGCATCCTCCACGAGCTCGATGCCGGCCGCTCTGAGTGCCGGCAGCAGCTCGTCGTGCAGCAGCGACGCCTGGCGGGTCGTGAGCTCGCGCACCATGCGGTCGATCGCGATGAGCTGAGCGGCTGGGGGGATGGCGTCCGCGTTCGTGCCGGGGGAGTCGGCGTCGACCTGCTCGTGGAGCCCGGCGACGCGCACCTGGAAGAACTCGTCGAGGTTCGAGGTGAAGATCGCGACGAACTTGAGGCGCTCGAGCAGGGGGAGGTCGTGGTCCTCCGCGAGAGCGAGGACGCGCTCGTCGAACTGCAGCCACGAGAGCTCGCGGTTCAGGTAGCGCGTGTCCTCGGGATGCCAGCGCAGGATCGCGAGGGTCTCGGCCCGTCGACGGTCGACACCCGGTGGGACGGTGCCTGGGGCGAGGACGGGCGGCTCCGCAGGCGCCTCAGGAACCTCGGGCCGCGGGCCGT
>SKII01000104.1 GCA_007116505.1 Nitriliruptoraceae bacterium | reverse complement strand
GCTCCAGCCGCGCATCGCCGCCGCGATCGCCGCCCGGCGCGAGGCCCGTGCGGCCGCAGGGAGGGCCGCGCCACCCACGTCGCCGGCGGGACCGCTCGTGGTCGCGCTGGTCGTCCTCACGGGGATCTACGGCGGCTACTTCGGCGCGGCGCAGGGAGTGATGCTCCTCGTCGTGCTCGGGCTCGCGCTCGGCGGGCCGCTCAACGACCTCAACGGGGTGAAGAACATCCTCGCGGGGACGGCGAACCTCGTCTCGGCGCTCCTGTTCGTGCTCATCGCGGAGGTGGACTGGCAGGTCGCAGGGCTCATCGCGATCGGCACGACGATCGGCGGGGGGCTGGGCGGTCGCTACGGGCGTCGCCTGCCGTCCTCCGCGCTGCGCGTGCTGCTGGTGACCGTCGCTGTCGCCGCTGCCGCGGTGCGCTTCATCGGCTGAGCGCACGCCGGGAGCGCGCTCACGACCGCGATCGGCTTCGGGATCCTGGTCACGTCGACGCTGAAGCCGTTCGAGCGTCAGGCGGTCAGCGCGCGGTAGGCGGAGGCGTCCATCGTCGGCCCCGGTGCGCTCACCCGCATGCGGACGAGCCAGCCCTCACCGAACGGGTCGCGGTTCACGACGCCCGGGTCGCCGTCCAGCGCGGTGTTGACCTCCACGATCTCCCCGTCGGCCGGTGCGTAGAGGTCGCTGACGGACTTGGTCGACTCGATCTCGCCGAAGGCCTCGCCGGCACGCACGGTGCGTCCGACCTCTGGCAGCGCGACGAAGACGACGTCGCCGAGCGCTTCGGCCGCATGCCGCGTGATGCCGACCGTCGCCGGGTCCCCAGCGTCGATCCACTCGTGCTCGGCCGTGTACGCGCGGTCCTCGGGCAGGTCCATGGTCGCTCCGTTCGGGTCGTGTCGTGCTCCGGACGCTCAGTCCGCGCGCGCCGTCCCCCTCGTGACGAAGGGTAGGCGCACGATCTGCGCGGCGACGGTGCTCCCGCGCACGTCGACCGTGAGCGCCGTGCCGACCTCGGCGAGCCCCGCCTCCACCGCGGCCAGGGCGATCGGCACGCCGAGGGTGGGCGACGGCGCGCCGGACGTGACCGTTCCGACCACCCGACCGTCGAGCAGGACGTCGTAGCCCGGTCGCGGGGCGCGTCGGCCCTCGGCGAGGAGGCCGACGACACGCCGGGCCGGCCCTGTGGCCGCGGTCCGCTCGAGGGCGGAGCGCCCCGGGAAGGTCCGCCCGTCGTCGAGGTGCACGATGCGGGCGAAGCCGGTCTCGAACGGGCCGAGTCCACCGTCGAGCTCGTGCCCGTGGAGCGGCAGCCCGGCCTCGAGGCGCAGCGTGTCGCGGGCGGCGAGCCCGCAGGGGACGAGGCCCTGCGGCGCCCCGACCTCGAGGAGTCGGCCCCAGACCGCTCGCCCCTCGTCCGCACCGTCGCAGGCGAGCTCGAACCCGTCCTCGCCCGTGTAGCCCGTCCGCGAGACGATGACGTCGGCGCCGGAGATGACGAGCCGCGCCGCGCGGAAGGGACGGAGGGAGGAGGCAGGGTCCGTGGTGCCGCCGCCGGTCCCGGCGTCGAGCGCAGCGCGCAGGACGTCCGCGGCCGCGGGACCCTGCAGGGCGAGGAGCACGTGACCGGTCCGGTGGGTGATCGTCGCGTCGCAGCTGACGGCCGCAGCCCGCAGCACCGCGAGCACCGCGTCGGTGTTCGACGCGTTCGGGACCACGAGCAGCCGGTCATCGAGCCGGGTGACGATGAGGTCGTCGACCACCTCGCCGTCGTCGCTGCACAGCATCGTGTAGCGCGCGCGTCCGACCGCGAGGTCGTGGACGCGGCTGACGAGCGTCCGGTCGAGCACCGCGGTGGCGTCCGGCCCGGTGAGCTCGACGCGGCCCATGTGGCTCACGTCGAACAGGCCCGCGGCCGTGCGGACCGCATGGTGCTCGGCGAGGTCGCTCACGTAGCGCACCGGCATCGCCCAGCCACCGAAGCCGACGAGGCTCGCTCCGAGCGCGACGTGCTCGGGTTCGAGCGGAACGTGGCGCAGGGGCTGCTCGCCCGCGGTCATCGGGCGCTCACGGCGCGGCTCACGGGGCGGCTCACGGGGCACCTCATGGCGCGGCTGCGAGGTCGAAGGCCTCGAGCGGCGGGCACGAGCACGCGAGGTTGCGGTCCCCGCGCACGCCGTCGATGCGTCGCACCGGCGGCCAGTACTTCGCGCGACGGGTGTGCGCGGAGGGATGGACCGCGAGGTCGCGCGGGTAGGGGTGCGGCCAGTCGCGGGTCAGCATCTCGGCCGTGTGCGGCGCGTTGACGAGCGGGTTGTCGTCGCGCGGCCACTCGCCGGACTCGACGCGGGCGATCTCGGCGCGGATCGCGAGCATCGCAGCGCAGAACCGCTCGATCTCGGCGAGGTCCTCCGACTCGGTCGGCTCGATCATGAGCGTCCCCGCCACGGGGAAGCTCAGGGTCGGAGCGTGGAACCCGTGGTCGACCAGGCGCTTCGCCACGTCCTCCGCGGTGATGCCGGTCGTGGCGGTCACCGGACGGACGTCGATGATGCACTCGTGGGCGACCAGGCCCGCCTCGCCGGTGTAGAGGACCGGGAACGCCCCGTCGAGACGACGCGCCACGTGGTTCGCCGCGAGGATCGCGACCCGGGTGGCATGGGTCAGACCCACCGCACCCATCAGCCGCACGTACGCCCACGGGATCTGGAGGATGCCCGCCGAGCCGAGCGGAGCGGCCGAGACCGGGCCCACGGGGCCCTCCCGCCTCGCCGGGTCGGGATGCGCCGGGTGCGTGGGGAGGAACGGTGCGAGATGCTCGGCGACCGCGACGGGGCCGACGCCCGGTCCTCCGCCCCCGTGCGGGATGCAGAACGTCTTGTGCAGGTTGAGGTGGGAGACGTCGGCGCCGAACGCACCGGGGGGTGCCACACCGAGCAGCGCGTTCAGGTTCGCGCCGTCGACGTACACCTGGCCACCGGCCTCGTGCACGAGGCGGCAGACCTCGGTGATGGTGTCCTCGAACACGCCGTGCGTCGACGGATAGGTGACCATGATCGCGGCGACGCGTCCTGCGTGAGCGTCCAGCTGGCGGCGCAGGTCGTCGAGGTCGACGGCGCCGTCGGCGGTGGCGCCGACGACGGCGACCCGCATGCCGGCCATCACCGCGCTCGCAGCGTTCGTGCCGTGCGCGCTGGAGGGGATGAGGCAGACGTCTCGCTCGTGGTCGCCGCGCGAGCGGTGCCAGGCGGCGATCGCGAGGAGCCCCGCGAACTCCCCCTGCGAGCCTGCGTTCGGCTGCAGCGACACGGCCGCGTACCCCGTCACCTCGGCGAGCCACCGCTCGAGGTCGGCGACGATCGCGAGCGTCCCGGCCTGACGGTCGGCGGGGGAGAGCGGATGCACGTCGGCGAACGCCGGCCAGCTGACCGCCTCCATCTCCGTCGTGGCGTTCAGCTTCATCGTGCACGAGCCGAGCGGGATCATCCCGCGGTCGAGCGCGTAGTCGGCGTCGGCGAGGCGACGGAGCAGGCGCAGCATCGTCGTCTCGGTGCGGTGCTGGTGGAACACCGGGTGGGTCAGGTAGGCGTCGCGACGGCGCACGGGCTCCGGGAGCGCGAGCTCTCCCTCGGCCGCGATGCTCGATGCTGCACGCTCGAGGGCGGCGGTGGGGTCATCGACACCGAACGCGGCGAGCACGCGTGCGAGGACCTCGAGCGTCGTCGTCTCGTCGCATGCGATGCGGACGTGGTCGGCATCGACCCGGCCGAGGTCGATGCCGTCGGCGGCAGCGCGCGCGAGGACCTCCGCCGCCCGTCCGGTGACACGCACGGTCAGCGTGTCGAGGAACGCGCCGTGGATCGGTGCCATGCCGGCCGCACCCAGGGCCGCTCGCAGCTGGCGTGCGCTGCGGTGGACCTCGAGGGCGATGCGTCGCAGCCCCTCGGGGCCGTGCCAGACGGCGTAGAACCCGGCGACGACGGCCAGCAGGACCTGCGCGGTGCAGATGTTGGAGGTGGCCCGCTCGCGCCGGATGTGCTGCTCGCGGGTCTGCAGGGCGAGGCGGTAGGCCGGCGTCCCGTCGGCATCGACGCTGACCCCGACGAGCCGTCCCGGCAGGGAGCGCTCGAGCCCCTCCCTGACCGCCATGAACGCCGCATGCGGTCCGCCGGCGAACAGCGGGACGCCGAAGCGCTGGCTGGTCCCGACGGCGATGTCCGCACCCCACGTCCCGGGGGACGTGAGGAGCGTGAGGGCGAGGAGGTCCGCGCTGACGGTGACCATCGCGCCGCGCTCGCGTGCCGATGCGACCAGTCCCGAGAGGTCGCGCACCGCACCGGACCGTGCGGGGGACTGCAGCACGAGCCCGAACAGGTCCCCTTCGGGCAGTCCGTCGGTCAGGTCGACCACGTCGACGGCGATGCCGAGCGGTTCGCAGCGCGTGCGGAGCACGGCGAGCGTCTGCGGGAGCACCTCGTGGTCGACGACGACCCGGTCGGACGGCGAGGACCCGGTGCGGCGCATCAGCGTCACCGCCTCGGCGACGGCGGTCGCCTCGTCGAGCAGCGAGGCGTTCGCGATGGGGAGCCCCGTCAGGTCGGCCACCATCGTCTGGAAGGTGATGAGGGCCTCGAGCCGCCCCTGGCTGATCTCCGGCTGGTACGGCGTGTACGCCGTGTACCAGGCGGGGGACTCGAGGACGTTGCGGCGGATGACCGGCGGCGTGTGCGTCCGGTGGTAGCCGTCACCGATGAGCGGCACGGAGGGCACGTTGCGCTCGGCGAGGGTACGGAGCTCGGCGGTGACCTCCGGCTCGGTGACCGGCGCTGGGAGGTCCATCGGGCGGGAGCTGCGGATCCCGGAGGGGACCGCGCGGTCGATGAGCGCGTCGAGCGACGTCAGCCCCACGGTCCCCAGCATCTGCGCGAGGGCGTGCTCGTCGGGGCCGACGTGACGTGCGGCGAACGGGGGGAGAGGATGCGGGTCCGACATGGCGAGCTCCGGAGGGCGCGCAGGCGTCCGCCTGTGCACGTCCTCCCGCTCTGTCGGTCTGGCCTGAGAGTTTCACCGGCGCTGCCGGCTTTCCCCGTCGGCGTGCCCTCGGGGGCACTTTCCAGAGTGGCCTGGTCCGGGCGGTACGGGTGCCTGAGAGGTTCCCGGGAGGGGTTGCTCCTTCGGCGGGTGATGGTCCGGTCGGACCTCACCGCTCTCCCGCCCGGCGTGGGCGGCCGCATCATGCTGTTGTGCGTGGCACCGTACGGGCCGGCACGAGGGCGGTCAAGGACGTGGTGCGAGTACCCTGCGCCGTGTCGCCGCCTCGCGACCATGTCGACGTCCGCCCGTTCCCCGGCCGCCCCCGCGACCGCACCGTGGCGAGCCACCCCGGAGCCTCCATGCACGTCCAGTTCTGGTTCGACCCCGCCTGCCCGTTCTGCTGGATGACCTCCCGCTGGCTCGTCCGGGTCGCGGCGCACCGCGACCTCGACATCGAGTGGCTGCCGATCAGCCTCATGTTGAAGAACGGGACCCGGGAGGGCGACCCGTTCTTCGCCGAGGTCAGCGCGAGCCTGCGGATGCTCCGTGTCGTCGAGGCCGTCCGCGACGCGGGACACGGCGACCGCATCGGGGACCTCTACACCGCTCTCGGGCGCACGCTGCACGTCGACGAGGGGAAGGTCGACCTCAAGGCGACCCTGCGAGGTCTCGACCTCGATGCGCGGCTGGCCTCGGCCGCCGACGACGAGCGGTTCGACCTCGCGATCCGCGAGGCGATGGACGACGGACTGTCGCTCGTCGGTGGTGCGGTCGGTACGCCGCTCATCGCGGTGGAGCGTTCCGACGGGAGCGGCCGGGTGGGGCTCTTCGGTCCGGTCATCACGGTCCTCCCGGACGTGGAGGCGTCGCTGCGTCTGTGGGACGGCTTCTGTGCGATGGTCGAGACCGACGGCTTCTTCGAGCTCAAGCGGACCCGCGCCGAGGCGCCCGAACGGATCGCGCTGAGCGAGCTGCAGGGCTGATCGCCGTGCTGCGTGCGGCGGGCCTCCGCATCGAGGTCGGGGGGAGGACGCTGCTCGACCGCGTCGACGTCGGTGTCGCGGTCGGGGAGCGGGTCGCCCTCGTCGGCGGGAACGGCATCGGGAAGACGACGCTGCTGCGCACGCTCGTCGGCGACCTCACCGCGGCCGGCGGCGACGTCCACCGGCCGCGTGACCTGCGTATCGGGTGGCTCGCGCAGGACGCCGCCGACCTCGCGGCCCGGCACCCGACGCTGCTGGACCTCGTGCGGCAGGGCGCCGACCATCTCGTCGCGCTGGAGCAGGACCTCGCCGCGATGGAGCGCGAGCTCGAGACGGCCGACATGGAGCGGGCCGAGGCGCTGATGGACCGCTACGCCTCGACCCGTGAACGCTACGAGCAGCTCGGTGGCTACACGCTGGATGCCGACGTCGAGCGTGCGCTCGCGGGGCTCGGCTTCGCTCCCGGGGACGCGCAGCGCGACCCGCGCGAGCTCTCGGGCGGCTGGCGCGTCCGTGCGGCCCTCGGGCGGCTGCTCGTGGGGAGACCTGACGTGCTGGTGCTCGACGAGCCCACGAACCACCTCGACATCGAGACGATCCGATGGCTCGAGCGCACCCTCGTCGAGCTTCCGGGTGGGTTGCTGTTCGTGTCGCACGACCGTGACTTCATCGATGCCGTCGCGCACACGATTGTGGAGGTCGCGGCAGGGACGGCGACGACCTACGACGTCCGGCGCAGCGGGGACATCGGGGGGTTCGCGACGTTCATCGAGCAGCGCGAGCAGCGCATCGAGCGCCTGCGTGCGGCGCGGGCCCAGCAGGACCGCATGCTCGCGGAGCAGGAGCGCTTCATCGAGCGCTTCCGCTACAAGGCGACGAAGGCGCGGCAGGTCCAGTCCCGCGAGCGTGCCCTCGCCCGCATCGAGCGCATCGAGGTGCCCGATCACCGCGCGCTGGTTGCCCGCTTCGGCTTCCCCGAGCCCGAGCGCGCGGGCCGCATCGTGGCCGAGCTCGCCGGCGTCGGCATGCGCTTCGGCGAGCATGAGGTCCTCTCCGGGGTCGATGTCGCCATCGAGCGTGGGCGCAAGGTCGCCCTCGTGGGACCCAACGGTGCGGGGAAGACCACCCTGCTGCGCCTGATCGCCGGCGTCGCGGAGCCGACCGCCGGGGAGGTCCGTCCGGGGGCGAACGTGGCGGCCGCGTTCGTCGACCAGCACGCGGCCGACCGCCTCGACCCGACGCGGACCGCCCTCGAGGAGTTCCGCAGCGCACTCGGCGAGCGGCACCGCACGGTCGACCAGCGCTCGCTGCTGGCCGCGTTCGGGTTCCCCGGCGACCTCGCCGAGCGCAGCGTCGGGGTGCTCTCCGGCGGCGAGCGGATGCGCCTCGCGCTCGCGCAGGTCATGGTCTCCCCCTACACCCTGCTCATCCTCGACGAGCCGACGAACCACCTCGACATGGCGTCCCGTGATGTCCTCGAGGATGCGCTGAACGCGTACGCGGGGACGGTCATCCTCGTCACCCACGACCGTCACGTCGTCCGCACGGTCGCAGATGCGATCGTCGACGTCCGTGACGGCGGAGCGACCTGGTTCGACGGGACGTACGAGGAGCTCGAGGAGCGGCGCGAGCGGGACGAGCGGCGCTCGGCGGGCAGGGACCCTGAGCTCTCGCGCCGCACCCGGACCGGGCGGCGCTCCCGCGACGAGCCCGCGGAGGATCCCGAGGAGCGGAAGCTCCGGCGCGAGCTCACCCGCATCGAGCGTGAGCTCGGAGCGGCCGAGGCGGAGGTCGCGGACCTCGCCCGAAGGCTCGCGGAGCCCGGTGCCTACGACGACCGCGACGCTGCGGCCGCGCTCGTCGCACGGCATGACGAGGCGAAGGACCGCGCCGACGGGCTCATGGCGCGCTGGCTCGAGCTCGGCACGCGCCTCGAGGGGACGCCCGAGGCCGGCTGACGGCTCGGACCGGACCCGCAGGACCGTGTCAGG
>SKII01000057.1 GCA_007116505.1 Nitriliruptoraceae bacterium | reverse complement strand
TCAGCGTCGACTCCGACGCGGCGCTGCCGAGCCCCGGCATCATCAAGTGGCGCAAGGGCGGCGAGTTCCACGACATGTCCAAGCCGGTCATCGACAGCCTGCATGACGTCCTCGGGCTCGGTCGCAGCCCGGCGACGGAGCCGTTCGTGCTCGACGGTGCGGGGAAGGAGGACGTCGACGGGCCGACGGCCGCGCTGGTCCGCATCGCCGCCCAGCAGGGCCGCATGGACCTGTACCGCACGTTCAGCGAGACCGTCCGGTCGCGCCCTCCTGCGTTCCCGCGTGACCTCCTGATCGTCGACCCGACCCGCCCCTCGGTGCCGCTCGCGGAGGTGGAGCCGGTCAGCGCCATCGCGCGCCGGTTCTCCACGGGTGCGATGTCGCACGGTGCGCTGTCGAAGGAGGCGCACGAGACCCTCGCTGCAGCCATGAACCTCATCGGGGGTCGGGCGAACTCCGGGGAGGGCGGCGAGGACCCTGCACGGTTCCGGAGCCGTGGGAGTGCGGTCGACACCGACTGCCGTATCAAGCAGGTCGCGTCCGGCCGCTTCGGCGTGACGCCCGAGTACCTCGCGAACGCGGAGGTGCTGCAGATCAAGATGGCGCAGGGATCGAAGCCCGGTGAGGGTGGTCAGATCCCCGGCCACAAGGTCACCGACGAGATCGCGCGGCTCCGGCACACCATGCCCGGCGTCCCGCTGATCAGCCCGCCCCCGCACCACGACATCTACTCCATCGAGGACCTCGCGCAGCTCATCTTCGACCTGAAGCAGGTGAACCCGGCCGCGCTCGTCGACGTGAAGCTCGTGTCCCTGTCGGGCATCGGCACGGTGGCCGCAGGGGTCGTGAAGGCGCTCGCCGACTCGATCCACATCTCGGGCAACGACGGGGGCACCGGCGCGTCGCCACTCTCCTCGATCCAGCACGCCGGCATGCCGTGGGAGCTCGGTCTCGCGGAGGTCCAGCGCACGCTGCGGGTGAGCCGGCTGCGCGGCCGGGTGCGCCTGCGTGTCGACGGCGGCTTCAAGACCGGTCATGACGTGATGCTCGCCGCGCTGCTCGGCGCTGACGAGTTCGCCTTCGGGACGGCGGCGCTGTTCGCCGAGGGCTGCATCATGGCTCGGGCCTGCCACCGCGACACGTGCCCCGTGGGCATCGCGACGCAACGTCTCGACCTGCGCGAGAAGTTCGCCGGCACGCCCGACAGCGTCGCCGCCTACCTCACGATGGTCGCGGAGGAGGTCCGTGAGCTGCTCGCGTCCGCCGGCTTCCGCACGCTCGCCGAGGCCATCGGCCGTGTCGACGCGCTGACGCGTCGGCCGGACCTCGAGGGTGTCGCCGCACGGCTCGACGTCGGGGCGCTGCTCGTCGACCCGGAGGTGGGGGAGCGCAGGTTCATCGCCCGCGAGGCCATCCAGGACCCGCGCTCCGAGCTCGGGGACCGGGTCGCGGAGGACGCGCTCGAGACGGTGTTCCTCGGAGGCATCAGCGAGTTCGCCTACACGATCGCTCCCTCGGACCGCACCGTCGGGGCGCGGCTCGGAGGCGCGGTCGGCCTCGAGTTCGGCGAGCAGGACCCGCCGGGTCTCGCGCGCCTGCGCTTCACCGGCGCCGCGGGCCAGTCCTTCGGGGCGTTCGTCACCCGCGGTGTGGAGCTCGTGCTCGACGGCGAGGCCAACGACTACGTGGGGAAGGGGCTCGGTGGCGGGCGCATCGTGATCCGTCCGCCGGCGGACGACGCCGGTGAGCCGGTCCTCCTCGGGAACACGGCCCTGTACGGGGCGACCGGCGGGGAGCTGTTCGTCGCCGGCCGGGCCGGGGAGCGCTTCGCCGTGCGCAACTCCGGCGCGACCGCCGTCGTCGAGGGCGTCGGGGACCACGCCTGCGAGTACATGACGGGCGGCACGGTCGTCGTGCTCGGGCCGACGGGACAGAACATCGGTGCCGGCATGAGCGGCGGACGCTGCTTCGTCCTCGACACCGACGGCGAGCTGCTCGCCCGCGTGAACCGCCAGCTGGTCGAGGCCTCACGTCCCTCGCAGACGGAGCTCCGGGAGGTCGCCGAGCTCGTGCACGAGCACGTCGCGGTCACCGGCTCCACCGTCGGCCTCGGTCTGCTCGAGGACTGGGAGGGGTCCTGCCGTAGGCTCTGGCGGGTGGCGCCCACCTCGGAGGAGTCCCGTGGGGCGGCCGCGGCGGTGCCCTCGTCGGCCAACCGCTGACGGCCGGCCCGCGGTGCGCCGAGGGTGACGGCACGGGAGCCGCGGTCGAGCGGCAGGGGAGCCGCAGAGGGACCGATGAGCATCGCGCGGCCGCCGGTCACGACGCCCGCGCAGGGGCGGGTCCTCGACGAGGTCCTCGCCTGGGGGCTCGAACGGCCCGTCGTTCCCGATGGGCTCGCCGAGCGCGTGCTCGCTCCGCTCGCCGAGCCCGTGGCGGAGTGGGTCGCGCTGCGCGAGCAGCGTCCCGACCTGGCCCGGCGACCGCTGCTCATCACCAAGACGCGGCTGTCCCGGCTGGCGTGCGACGGGCTCCAGCGCGACCCTGAGCCGTACGTCCACGCGTGGGCGAACGTGCGGGGCACGCTCGCCCACGCGGCGATCGAGGCCGACGTCGACGGTGCCCGCGACGCGGAGGTCGGCCGGGTCGTCGAGCGGGCGTGGCACCGTCTGGCGACCGAGCGCCCGGGCGACCCCGGGTCGATCGGTGCGTGGCTGAACGCGCGCGACGCGTCCGAGCGCGCGCTGCTCCTCCAGGAGTCGGCCACGTCGCTCGAGGCCTTCCGGGAGGTCTGGCCCGACCTGCGCGGTGCACCGCTGCGCGTCCGCACCGAGCAGCGTCTCGTCGCGCGGCTCGGGGGCCGTGCCGTGCAGCTGCAGGGCGTGCCCGACCTGCTCGTCGAGAGCGCCGTCCGTGACGGTCGAGCCCGCAGGCTGCTCCTCGACCTCAAGACCGGGATGCCACGGGGGCAGCGCGACCGCGACGAGCTGCGCTTCTACGCCCTGCTCGCCACGCTCGCCGACGGTGCGGTGCCCTTCCGGTGGGCGACGCTGTACGTCACCGAGGGTCGCGTGGAGCATGAGGACCTCGCGGAGCCCGTCCTCATGACGGCGGCGGCCCGTGTCGCCGACGCGGTCCGCCAGGCCGTCCGTCTCGCGAGCGAGGACGAGCGCATCGTCGCCGGAGGATGGTGCCTCGGGTGCCGTCGCCGCACGACCTGTGCCGTCGCGGCCGCCGCTGCGACGGCGGATGACGGTGCGGCCGGTGGGGCGGGGGCTCGCTAGCGTGACGGCCATGCACCCCTCGCTGCCGGCCTTCCACACCCCGGTGCGTGGCTACGCCTTCGCCGCCGTCCCGCCGCCTGCGAGCGCCGTCCTCGAGCCGGGGACCCCGGTGGCGCTGCTGCGGGAGCCGAGCAACCCTGCCGACCCGATGGCCGTCGGCGTCTGGCTGGTGGACGCGGGTCGTCCGCGCTGGCGACTCGGCTACCTCGACCGGACGGTGGCCTCGCGCATCGCGCCGCGCATGGACGCCGGTGCGGAGCTCGAGGCCGTGCTGGACGGATGGGTCGAGGAGCCGGACGGGCGGTGGCAGCGCCCGCTCCTGCACCTGCGTCTCGCCGTGGAGGAGCCGCTGGGCGCGCTCAGCCGCCGCTCCCTGCGCCGTCAGCCGCCGGGGGTGCAGCGTCGGCGGGTCCGGCGTCGCCGCTGACGTCCTCCGGCGCTCGGCCGACCTCGACGATGCGCTGCTGCGGCCGGTAGACCGTCGTGAACCGCTCGACGTCCGGCTCGCCGTCGACGACGGGGGTGCGGGTGCGCGCGACCGTGATGGTGAAGCCACCACCCCCTGACTGCACGACGCGTCGCGCGCCCGGGCGCAGGTCCGGCGCGATGCGGACGACCTCGGTGAAGTCGGTCGGGGAGCGTGCCGGCCCGTGGTCGGCCCGGACCGAGCTCCATGCCGGGATGCCGTAGAGGGACACGGTGACCGACGTGGGCGTGGTGGAGGCGCGGACGACGACGTAGCCGTCGGTGTCGTTGAGGAAGCGGACGTCGAGCTCGGGGGACGAGAGCGTCGCCTCGCGGCCCGCCGGGTAGCGGGAGATGAAGAACGAGTGGGGCTGCCACTGCTCGAGCGGGAGCCCGGCGAAGAACGCGGCGTTCATCACCGTCGTGCCGATCTGCGAGACCCCACCGCCGCAGGTGTCGACGAGCTCGCCGCGCACGATGGTCCCTGCGGGGACGAACCCGGCGTCGCAGGTGCGCGGCCCGCTGGTGGCGTTGATCGAGAACTCCTCGCCGGGCGCGACCAGGCGGTCGTCGAGGATGCGGGCGAGGAGGCCGATGTTGACGTTGCGCACCGCGCCTGCGGTGAAGGAGGTCGTGAACGTCCCGATCAGGTGGGTCGGGCGCCGGGCGAGCACGACCTCGTTCGGGAGCGCCGCGTCGACGATGATGAGGTCCGCCTCGGCACGTCGGCGGCCCTCCATGACCATCGCGGCGATCTGCTGTCCCGTGAGCCGTGGGACGAAGGTGACGGAGGACCAGCCGAGGGTGACGTCGATGTCGGCGGGGACGGGTCGGAACTCGGTCGCGCCGAGCGCGGAGAGGGCGGCGGGGGCGACGTCCGGCGTGTGGATGACGGCGTCCCGGGCGCTCCGGGCGAACGTCGCGCGTCCACGCTCGCCGAGCACCCGCGCGACCGCGTCGGCCGGCAGGACCAGCGCGGGCCGGATCCCGCCGCCTTCGCCGGGGACGGCAATGATCGCGGCGATCTCCAGCAGCTCCTCCGGCATGACGCTGAGCCGGCGCCCCTCGTGCTCGAGGCCGATGGGTCGCCGCGCGGCCTCCCGCAGACGCTCAGCGATCCCCTCGATGGGTGCGAGCGGCGCGGCCGGCGCGGTGACCTCCGTGACGAGCGTGACCTGACGGGTCGCGGGGTCGAGCAGGGCCGCGCGGAGCGCCTCCGCGCTCGCCTCACGGTCGATGCGGACGGCACCCGTCGGGGGGACGACCACGACCTCGCCGCTCTCCGCGTCGACGCGGAGGTCGCCGACGCTCGCCGCCCGTTCGACGCGTCGTGCCGTCGCCTCGATCCAGGCCTCCAGCATCCCCTGCTCGACGGTGCCGACCGGCGCCAGCTCCCTCGGGGCGGCCCACGCGCTCAGCCGGAGGAGGGGACCGCGCAGGTCGGCGCCCCGACCGTTCGCCATAGCGGCACGCGCCGTCGCATCGACGTCGAGACGCAGGCCCGCGTCGACCGGCCGGACGAGGATCCGCTCGCCGGGGACGGAGACGGCGAGCGGGCGGAGCACCTCGCGCTCGAGCGCAGGGAGGAGGAGCCGCCGCACGCTCGCGACGTCGCGGCCACCCACGTCGACACCGACGACGGTCGTGCCGGGCAGCGTGCGTCCGGCCTGCGCGAGGACGACGAGCAGCAGGAGCGACAGCAGCGCGACGACGAGCGACAGCGACGCCCACAGGGCACGTCGGGACCGGCTGGGGAGGGTCAGCTTCGACGGGAGGAGCGGCACGGTCGGGCCCCAGTGCGGACGGTCCGTGGAGGCTACCGCTGCCCTAGGCTCGTCCCCATGGACCGACATGCCCGCTTCGAGCAGCTCGCGCTGTCCCACGTGCTCGGAGGTCTCGAGCGTGGCGACGCGGAGACGTTCCGGTCCCACCTGCGCGAGTGCCCCCACTGCCGGGCCCGTGTCGCGGAGCTGCGGGGTATCTCGAGCAGCCTCGACGCTGCGGCGCGTGAGGAGCGCCGGCGTGTCGCCGACGGTGCGGTGCCTGAGCGGCGTGAGCCGCTGACGGATGGGCGGAGGTCCGACGGACGGGCGGACACCCGCGCGCCGATCCGCATCGGGGTGCTGCTCCTGGCGGCGCTGCTGGCGCTCGGGTCGGGCTTCTGGAACCTGCACCTGAGGACCAGCGCGGACACGTACCTCAGCGTCGCGGAGGACCGTGGGGCGATCCTGCGCGACCTCGCGACGGGGACCCTGCTCGAGGGGACGGGACTCGACGTGCTGTCCGCGCGGGTGGCGCTCGCCGGGTCTCGCGTCGCGATCGTGATCGCCGACGGTGGTCCCCTCGGCTCGGACGAGCGTCTCGTCGCGTGGCTCACTCCGGTGGGCGCGAGCACCGACGAGTCCGTGGTGCTCGCCGTCGGGCCCCGGACCGAGACGGAGGTCGCGGTGCGGATGCAGCGGGGGAGCGCCACGCAGCTGGTCGTCACGCGGGAGCGGGGGATGCTCTCGTCGAGCGGACCCCGGGGTGCCGAGGTGCTCCGCGTCGCGCTACCTTGAGCCCCCCGGGCACGTAGCTCAGTGGGAGAGCGCTGCCTTCACACGGCAGAGGTCAGAGGTTCGATACCTCTCGTGCCCACCCGGACCGCAGGGCAGCTGGCTCAGGACCGGTCCTCCGGGTCCTCGTCGAAGTAGTCGAGCCGGTCCACCGGCATCACCACAGCGCTCAGCACGTTCATCCCGTGCGCGACGATGCGCTTGAGGTAGCGGTGGGTGAGCGCCACCGCGACGGCCTGCCGATCGGGGTGCTCCTCCTTGACGAGCTCGGACACGCGCGCATCGAAGCGGTCGAGCAGGGCGTCGCCACTGCGCATCAGCTGCTTCGCGCGCTCCTCGTCGCGCTCGTGGAAGATGTCGGCGACGTCGCGCAGGAACGCGGGGACCTCGCTGGCGAGGCTGGTCATCTCCCCCGTGTGGAGCCCCGTCGAGAGGTCGGTGCCGTCGACGGCGAGGTCGAACAGGTTCTTCGCGTAGTCCCCGATGCGCTCGATGTCCTTCACGATGGACATGTAGATGAGGATCGCCGGCGTGTCGATCGCGCCGTGGACGCTGGCGTGCACGACGAGCTCGCGGCGGATGTCGCGCTCCGCCTGGTTGACGCCGTGGTCGGTCGCGCGGAGCTCGGCGCCGATCTCGTGCGGCGATCGCTCCCCGAGCAGCGCCGACATCGCGAGGTCGAAGGAGTGGAGGTCGTCGGCGATCATGCGCTGGAGCGTGGCCTCGATGCGGTCGAGGCGCTCGGCGTCGCCGTCCCTGCGGAAGCTGAAGACCATCGTCGTTCCTTTCCGGTCGAAGGGTGCCGTGCTCGCTCGTCCGCTCGCTGCCTCAGGGGATCAGGAAGATGCCGATGATGGGGATGACCAGGAACAGACCCAGAAGGTACGCGCCGACGACCGTCGGATGCCGGACGGCGAAGCCGGCGAACACCTCCGCCATCCGCACGGGCACGTCCCTGATGGCACGGACGGGGAAGATGAGCCCGATCGCGACCACGTTGAACAGCGTGTGCACGAGCGCGATCGTGAGGCCGGCCGGCTGCGTCACGGCCAGCGAGGCGATCAGCGCCGTCACCGTCGTCCCGACGTTCGCTCCCAGGGTGATCGGGTAGGCGCTGCGGGCGGTGAGCAGCCCGGCGGCGACGAGGGGCACGAGGATCGAGGTCGTGATCGTCGAGGACTGCACGGCGACGGTGACGAGGATCCCGATGAGGATGCCGACCGAGCCACCGCCCCGCCCGACGATGTGGTTCATCGCGCGCTCCACCGAGCCGCGCACCAGCTGTCGCATGTTGCGGGTGATGAGGACGAGCGCGAGGAAGATGAGCGCGAGGCCGAGCGATAGGAGGACGACCGCGCCGATCCGGGTGGGCAGTCCGGACGCGGCGACCAGGTCCTTGGCGATGCCGACCGGGAGGCGGACGGCCGCGCGCAGGCGACTCGGCCCCGGCTCGATGGCGATGTCCGTGCCGCGGAGCACGCCGGTGAGGGCGACCGCCGTACGGGTGAACAGGCCCGTCAGCAGCTCGACCGGCAGGAGCACGAGCACGGCGAAGATGTTGAAGAAGTCGTGCATCGTCGCGGCGGTGAGTGCACGACGGAACTCCTCGCGGCGACGGACCGAACCGAGCGAGGCGAGCGTGTTCGTGACGGTCGTCCCGATGTTCGCCCCCATGATCATCGGGACGGCGAGCGATACGTCGAGCGTCCCTGCGCCGACGAGACCGACGATCGTCGCGGTGGAGACGGAGCTCGACTGCACGAGGAC
>SKII01000176.1 GCA_007116505.1 Nitriliruptoraceae bacterium | reverse complement strand
GCGAGGACCGCGCCTGGATGCACGAGATCCACATGCCTGCGGCCTGGGACGGCACGCCCGCCGACGAGGTGAACCGCGCGCTGCGCGACGCGCGGCAGCGACCGCGCGACCTGTGGTGGGACGGGATGCCCGGCGGAGAGAGCTTCCGGGACTTCCACGCGCGCGTGACGATCGGGCTCGGCGCCGAGCTCGAGGAGCTGGGTGTCGTGCGGGGTGACGACGGCCTCTGGCACGTGCCCGACGACGCCCCGGAGGTGACGATGGTCGCCCATGCGGGGACGAACTCGGTGGTGCTCGGGCACCTGCTCGGCCTCGACCCGGAACCGTGGGAGTGGGAGCGCTTCGCGTCCGACCATGCCTCGGTGACCCGCCTGCGCTCGACGCCGATCGCCGGGGGCCACATCTTCAGCCTGCAGACGTTCAGCGACGTCTCCCACCTCCCGCCCCCGCTGGTGACCGCATGAGCGGGCACGACATGAGCGGGCACGACGGCGGGCCCACCGGGGAGGCCCTCGACGCGCTGCCCCCGCTCCCCGCCGAGCGCCCGGGGCGTGTGCTCACCGTCTGCCTCGGCAACATCTGCCGCTCGCCCACCGGGGAGGCGGCGCTCGTGGAGGCCGCCGAGGCCGCGGGACTGGCCCTGGAGGTCGACTCCGCGGGGACCGGTGACTGGCACCTCGGCCACCCGCCCAACCCGGACATGCGCACGGTCGCGTCGGCCGAAGGTCTCGAGCTCCGCGGCACCGCGCAGCTCGTCGACCCCGAGCTGCTCCGCTGGGCCGACCTCGTGCTCGTGATGGACCGCAAGAACCTCGCCGACGTGACGCGCATCGCTGCTGACGCGGACGTCGCGACGCCCGTCCGGCTCTTCCGGAGCTTCGATCCGGAGCGTGAGACGGAGGACGAGGTGCCCGATCCCTACGGAGGGCCGCGCGAGGGCTTCGAGGAGGTGCTCGCCATCTGCCGCAGGGCCGCGAGGGCTATCGTGAGCGTGTGGCAGGGCCCGGAGGAGCCGCGATGAGTCTCGCCCTCCGTGTGCTCGTGACGGCCGTCGGCCTGTGGGCAGCGGCCGAGCTCATCGAGGGCATCCGGCTCGACCCGGACCGCTCCGTCGTCTACCTCGTGGTGGTCGCGCTCGTCGTCGGGCTGCTCAACGCGACGGTCCGGCCGGTCCTCGCGCTGCTGTCGCTCCCCCTCGTGGTGGCGACCCTCGGACTCTTCCTGCTCGTGATCAACGCGGTGACGCTCGCGATCGCGTTCGCGGTCTCCGCGAGGTTCGACCTCGGGCTCACGTCGGACGACTTCACCTCGACGCTGCTCGCCGCGATCATCGTGTCCGTCGTCGGCTGGCTCGCGAACGGCCTCCTCGGGACGCGCCGCTGACGGGAGGCCGCACCGGCTCCGTCAGTACCAGCGGGTCGGACCGCCGACGATCGCGTCGATGCGGGCACGGACGGCGTCGTCGATGCGGTCCAACGCCGCGAGCGCGCCCATGTTCTCGACGACCTGCTCCGGTCGTGACGCGCCGGTGATCACCGTCGAGACGTCCGGGTTGGCCGCGCACCAGCCGATCGCGAGCTGCGCGAGCGAGACGTCGAGGTCCTTCGCCACCTCCGCGAGCGCACGGACCTTGTCGTCGTGCTCGCCGCTGGCAAGCTGCTGCTCGAAGAACGCGGCGCGCTGCGCGCGGCTGCCCTCCGGGATGCCGTCGAGGTACTTGCCGGTGAGCAGTCCGCCCGCGAGCGGCGACCACGTCGTCGTCCCGTAGCCCGTCTCGTCGAACAGGCGGCGGTACTCGAGCTCCATGCGCGTGCGGTGGAGCAGGTGGTACTGCGGCTGCTCGGTGATCGGTGCGTGCAGGTGGTGACGGTCCGCCTCGGCGATGGCCGCACGGATCTCGTCGGCCGACCACTCCGACGTCCCCCAGTAGTGCGCCCAGCCGCGGTCGATCGCGTCGGAGAACGCGCGGACCGTCTCACCGATCGGCGTGTTCGGGTCCGGACGGTGCGCGTAGATCACGTCGAGGCTCTCGAGGCCGATGCGGTCGAGCGCGGCGGGGATGGCCTCGAGGAGGTACTTCCGGTTGAGCGTGTTGCGGGTGTTCGGACCGTCGAGGATCCCCCAGAAGAACTTCGAGGTGACGACGTACTCGTGCCGCGCCCAACCGAGGCGAGCGATCGCCTCGCCCATCACACGCTCCGACTCGCCACGTGCGTAGACCTCGGCGTTGTCGAAGAAGTTCACGCCCGCCTCGCGCGCCGCCGCCATGCACTCCGCGGCGAGACCGACGTCCATCTGGTCCTTGAACGTGACCCAGGAGCCGAAGCTCAGGACGCTCACCCTGAGCCCGCTCGGGCCCAGGCGGCGCATCGGCATCGCGGTCGCGTCGGTCATCGTCGGCTCCTCGTCGGTCACGTGTGCGGGCCCATGATGCTACGCCGATGCGCCGCGTCCGGGCCCCAAGGCCGGGCATCGGGGCCGGGCGTCAGGCGAGGTGGTCGACGGCCCGCCGCAGCCGGGTGAGCCAGCCGCGGCGGTCGGCGGCCCGCGCCTGCTCCATCGCGGCGACCTCCGGATGCGGCAGCGCGAGCATCTCCCCCGCCTCGACCGCGTCGAGGGCCGCGGAGGCGACCACGTCCGCGCTCAGCACGCGGCCGGTGCCGCGGACGAAGCGGGTCGCGAGGAGCTCGTCGGCCGCGAGCATGTCGGTCTCCACCCCGAGCGGACAGAGCGCCGTCACGCCGATCCCGCGGCCGCCGTACGTCAGCGCGAGCCACTCGGAGAAGGCGACGGCCGCGTGCTTGGTCACGGCGTAGGGGGCGTCGCCGGCGACGGTCAGAAGCCCCGCGGCGGAGCAGGTGTTGAGGAACGCACCGGACCCGCGCTCGAGCATCCCGGGCAGGGCCGCGTCCGCAGCGTGCACGTGCGCCATCACGTTGATGTCCCAGGCCCGCTGCCACAGCGCGACCGGGGCGTCGACCCCTCCAGCGGTCCCGATGCCGGCGTTGGAGCACACGAGGTCCAGCCGATCGTGCTCCCGCTCGACCGCGGCGACGGTGGACCGCACCGCATCCCCATCGGCGACGTCGAGCCGGACGGCGCTGATCCGGGTCGCCGAGCGGCCGGTGAGCTCCCCGGCGACCCGCTCGGCCGCGGCGACGTCGAGGTCGGAGACGACCACCACCGCCGCCTCACGCGCGACGAGCGCAGCGGCGAGGGCCGCACCGATGCCGCCACCGGCTCCGGTGACGAGCGCGACGCTGCCCTCGACAGCGAGACCGGTCGGGTCCGCGATCCCCTCCATGCTTCCTCCTCCGTCCAGCAGGTGCGTCGATCGTGCGTCAGGTGCGTGTCAGGTGCGTGTCAGGCGAGCGGGAACAGCATGGCGAGCAGCCATCCGAGGAACACCGCCCCGGCCGTGCCGGTCGCCCAAGGACGGTCGACGCCGATCGAGACGGCGACGACGAGGCCGAGCACCGCCGGCAGGACAGGGAGGATGAGGACCAGGAACGTCAGGCCAGGCACGACGACGGCCGCCGCGCCGAGCGTCACCAGCACCGAGACGGAGGTCACCGCCCAGGCGCCGGCCGCCCTCCATCCGCGCCGGCCGACGAGCAGCGTCGCGGCGGCCAGCGAGAAGGGCAGCAGCAGCACGGCGAGCGCCGCCGCCGCTGCCACGCGTGATCCGCTCAGCCACCACGGGGCCCAGGCGAGCGTCGACGTCGCCCCAGTACCGACGAGCGCCATGGTGACGAGCAACGCCCAGCCGATGTCGCGCGCCTCCGGGGCCGCGGGGCGCAGGCCGAAGCGCAGCCACGCCGCCCCGGCCATCAGGAACCACAGGCCGACCATGCCGGCCACCTGCAGCCCGAGCAGTCCCTCGAGGGCGACGGAACGCTCGAGGATGACGAGCGACGCGGTCGCGGCGACACCTCCGGTGGGGAGCGCGAGCAGCGGGGAGGACCGCAGCGTCGGACGCGGCGCTGCGGTGGCCGACTGCAGCACGAACGCCTGCCACAGCAGCACGAGTCCGGCCACGAGGACGGCCCAGCCAGCGAGCGGCCCGGCCGGCGCCCGGCCGGAGGGTGTGTGCCCGAGGGCCGAGGACAGCCAGCCGATCGAGGCCTCGTGGGCCGTGCGGGCGAACAGGATGGACACGTGCTCGACCTGCGGGACGATGACGAGGTCCCGGGCGGTCCCGTCCCCGGCCACGCCGACGATCCCGCCCGCCCGTTCGAGCAGCGACTCGGCGTTCGCGACGAAGCGGGGTTCGCGCTCACCGACGAGCAGGAGGAGGTCGGCCGGAGCGGTGGGGGTGACCGCGGCGTCGGTCGGCGAGACGGCGACGACGGCACGGACGCCGCGGGCCTCCGCGATGCCGGCGCTCAGGACCGCACCGGACCCCATGGAGTGACCGAGCAGCGCGACACGGTCCGGGTCGACCGCCTCGAGGCCGCGCAGGTGGGCGAGCGCCGTGCTGACGGCCCCGGGGAGCCCGCCCTCCGCGTCGGCCAGGGCGACGGTGCTGGTCCCGTGCCCGGGAAGGTCCGGAGCGACGACGACGAACCCGGCATGGGCGAGCGCGAGCGACCAGGTGTGCATGAGCGCGGCCGAGCCGGCGAAGCCGTGGGCGACGACGACCCCCGGCGCGTCCTGCGAGCCCCGCGGGACGTAGACCCGGACGGGCAGTCCACCGTCATGACCGCCCGTGACGTTCTCGACATCGATCCCGCGTGCGGTGGGGGCGAGCAGCAGCGCCGCGACGGCGACGAGTACCCCGCCGCCGACCAGACGCCGGAGCACAGGAGTCCCGGGGAGGACGCGGCTCGTGCTGCCCACCGCTCCCCCTCCCCGCCCCCTGGCCGGCCCTCGGCGACCCCCTCCGGACGCCACCGGCAGAGCCTAACGCCGGAGGTGCGGGGGACCCCGGTGCCTCGCCGTAGCATCCGCCCCGCCGTCGACGGGAGGAGCAGCAGGATGGGGAACCACGTGCACCTGCTGACCTACGCCGACCGTCTCGCCCACGACCTCCCAGGGCTCCGAGCGCTGATGGACGGACCGCTCCGGCTGTTCGACGGCGTCCATGTCCTCCCGTTCTTCTCCCCCATCGACGGTGCCGACGCCGGCTTCGACCCCGACGACCACCGCGTCGTCGACCCACGCGTCGGGAGCTGGGACGATGTCGCCGCGCTCTCCGCCGACCGGTCGGTCACCGTCGACCTGATCGTGAACCACGTCTCGACGCGGTCCCCCGAGTTCCGCTCGTTCATCGAGCACGGCGACGCCTCACCGCACGCCGGCATGTTCCTCACCCTCGACCGCGTGTTCCCCGACGGTGCGACGGAGGACCTGCTCGGCCGCATCTACCGCCCGCGGCCCGGCCTCCCGCTCACGCCGGTCGTGCTGGCGGACGGCTCGCGACGGCTGCTGTGGACGACGTTCACGTCCGAGCAGGTCGACCTCGACGTCGACGACCCCGGCACGCAGTCCTACCTCGACGAGCTGCTCGAGCTGCTGGCGAGCAACGGTGTCGACACGGTGCGGCTCGATGCGGCCGGCTACGCGGTGAAGACACCGGGGGCCTCGTCGTTCATGACGCCGCACACACGCGCGTTCCTCGCCGAGCTGACCGCGCGTGCGCAGGCGCTCGGCCTGCGCGTCCTCGTCGAGGTGCATGCGCACTGGCGGCTCACGCTGGAGCTCGCCGCCACGTCGGACCTCACCTACGACTTCGCGCTGCCACCGCTCGTGCTCGACGCGCTGCACACGGGCGATGCGGCGCCGCTGCACCGCTGGTTGACGCTGCGCCCGCACGAGGTCGTGACGGTGCTCGACACCCACGACGGCATCGGGATCATCGACGTCGGGGAGAACGCCGGCCATGGTGACGCCGAGCATCCCGGTCCGGGGCTCCTTCCTCCCGAGCGCATCGACGCGCTCGTCGAGGCGGTCCACGAGGCGACCGGTGGGGTCAGCCGGCGCGCGACGGGGGCAGCCGCGTCGAACGTCGACCTCTACCAGGTCAACACCACCTACCTCGATGCGCTCGGCGGGGATGTCGACGCGATGCTCGCTGCGAGGGCGCTGCAGCTGGTCCTGCCGGGCATCCCGCAGATCTACTACGTGGGCCTGCTGATGGGACGCAACGACGAGGAGCTGCTCGCCACGACCGGCGTCGGACGGGACGTGAACCGCCACCGCTACACGCCCGAGGAGGTCGCCGGCGCGCTCGGCCGCCCGGAGGTCGCCCGCCTCCTCGCCCTCGTCGAGCTGCGCCGCACGCACCCCGCCTTCGCCGGGACGTGGTGGCTCGACCCGCACGACCCGGCCCGACCCGGCCACGTGCGGACCGGATGGCGTGCGGACGGGGCGGAGGTCGTCCTCGAGCTGGACGCCACGGAGCGCCGAGCGTCGCTCGTCGTCGACGGCGTGCCACGGGCGGTGTGAGCCGAGGGCGTCCGAGCCTTCGGGCGCTCAGCCCCCCGGTCGCTGCGCAGGCCGCGCGGGGCGGAACGGTGGCGTGAGCCCGCCGTACTCCCCCGCACCGAGCCGCGCGAGCGGATCGAGGAGGGTGGCGTCGACCCGCAGGCGACCCTTCGCGTCCTCGCCGACGACCGCGGGGTCGACCCAGATGCGGTCGATGCGCGACAGGACGACGCGCTGCGGGCCGTCCCCGATCGGCACGATGCGGTCCACCGTGCAGCCGAGCGCGACCCGGGCGCCGGCGGGCCGCGGGACCGGCCAGTCCCAGGCGACCGGCTCGAGGTCGGCGAGCGCGAACTCGCTCGTGCCCCTCGGAACCGTCGATGCGGTCGCCTCCACCTGCTCGACCTGGCTCCGGCCGGGGAGCGCGATGGTGTGGACGGGCCGCTCGGTCACGTTCGCCAGCGTGTCCTTGACGTCGTCGCCCCCTCCCGTCCCGGACGTGCGCTGCGAGCGGCTCACCGAGAACATCACGGTCGGCGGGTCGGAGGAGACGGCGTTGAAGTAGGAGTAGGGCGCGAGGTTCCATGACGACCCGTCACCGGGGGCGTCCTCGCTGACCACCCAGGCGATGGGCCGGGGGACGATGACCTGCGTCATCAGGTGGTAGACGTCGGTGGCGCTGAGCCGCGCGAGCTCGACGAGCACGTCCGCCTCCTCCGACCGGGCCGACCGGGCCGGCTCAGCCGTGCACGGGCCGGGTCCAGCCGTGCACGTCCTCGACCTCGCCGCGCTGGATGGCGGCCAGCCCGTCGCGCAGCGCCAGCGTGACCGGTCCGACCGTCCCGTCGCCGACCGTGTGCCGCGTGCCCCCGTGCACGAGCGTTCCGACACCGGAGAGGACCGCGGCCGTACCGGCGAGCGCCGCCTCGCCCTGCCAGGCGAGGAGCTCGTCGACGTCGACGTCACGCTCCTCGACCGTCATGCCGCGGTCACGTGCCAGCGTCAGCACCGAGTCGCGCGTCACCCCGTGCAGGAACGTCGAGTCGAGCGCCCTCGTCACGACGCGCTCGCTGTCGAACAGCAGGAAGTTCGCCGCCCCGGTCTCCTGGACCTGACCGCCGGGAGCGAAGAGCACCTGGTCGCAGCCGAGCTCCTCGCGGGCGCGCCGCGTGATGCCGAGCGCCATCAGGTAGTTCGCGCCGGCCTTCGCCTCGCCGAACTGCGGCGTCGTGCGGGGCACCTGCGTCTCGACGAGGAGGCTGAGCGGACGGACGCCGCCGGCGAAGTAGTCCCCGACAGGGCTCGCGACGACGGCGAGCAGCGCGGAGGTCGACGGGCTGGCGGCCGCACCGATGTTCGGGTCCGTCCCGAGCAGCATGGGCCGGAGGTAGAGCGCACCGGGGGCGGCCGGGACCTCCGCGAGGTTCGCCTCGACCGCGGCGATGATCATGTCGCCGAGCAGCTCGGCCGGTGGCACGGGCAGCTGGACGAGCCCGGCCGTGCGGCGCATCCGGGCGACGTGCCGGTCGGGTCGGAACACGCGGACGACGCCGTCGACCCCGCGGTGCGCCTTGAGCCCCTCGAAGCACGTCGACCCGTAGTGCAGGCAGTGCGCGAACGGGTGGAACGTGAGCTCCGACGTCGGGATGACGCGGGGGGGCCCGAAGGTGCCGGCGGTCGCCTCAGCCACGACCATGTGGCCGGCGGCGACGGTCCCGAAGGCGACGTTGATCGATGCGCTCGTGGCGACGTCCTCGG
>SKII01000072.1 GCA_007116505.1 Nitriliruptoraceae bacterium | reverse complement strand
GCGCCGGCGATCGGTGTCAGCGCGGACCAGGTGTCGCTCGCATGGTCCTCCGTCGAGCTCCTCGGCCCCCTGCTCGTCACCGACCGCGCGACCGTGCTCGGCTACCGCCAGGAGGGCGGATCCGAGGCCGGCCCGTTCACCCTCAGCGCGTCCTGCTCCGACACCGCCGCGAGCTCCTGCACGACGCTGCAGCCCGTCGGCGAGACCTGGCGCTACGTCGTGGTCGTGGCCCGCTCGTCCTGGACGGGTCCGGAGGGCGAGCCCAGTGCGCCCGTCACCGTCACGCCTCCGCCCACCTCCTCGGTCGGGTTCCCCGCCGGCGGGGCGGTCGGGGCCGCCGGCTGGGATGCGGCCTGCAGCCAGGGTCCCGGCGTGTGCGGGACGGCCGCGCCGGCCCCCGGCGCAGCGGCCGTGACACGCCTGGAGGTTCGGGTCACCGACCCCGACGGCCGCAGCCTCGACGCCGACGGGACCTGGGTCGAGGCCGAGGTCTGGCGGACCCTCCTCGACCGCAGCCCCGAGGAGGCCGGGGAGCCTTCACCCGTCGACTGGCACCTGTCGCTCCCCGCGAGCGGCCTCGCCGATGACGGCACGTACACGGTCACGGTCCGCGCGGACGACGCGGCCGGCTGGAGCGCGATCGCCGGCACGGCCGGCCAGGTCGTCGTCGACCGCAGCGCCCCGGTCACCACGAGCGACGCGCCAGCGACCATGCAGCCCGGTCCGACGACGGTCACGTTCAGCGCGACCGACGAGCGGTCCGGCGTCGCGGCCACCGAGTACCGCACGTCGACCGACGCGGTCGACTTCACCGCCTGGACGGTCGGGTCGAGCGTGACGCTCGAAACGGACGCGACCCACACGATCCAGTTCCGCTCGATCGACGTCGCGGGCAACGTCGAGGCCACGAACACCGCGACGGTCGTCGTCGACCTCAGCCCTCCGAGCGTGACGCTGACCGCACCTGCCGACGCGACCACCGTGCTCAGCCGTGACGAGGTCACGCTCAGCGCGACCGCGACGCACCCGAGCTTCACGGTCGAGTCGGTGCAGTTCGTGTGGTCACGCGACGGCAGCTCCTGGACCCCCATCGGGGACCCGGTCGTCGACGCGACCGCCGGCGTGCACTCCCGCACCGTGACCCTGCCGGCCGGCGCGCTCCAGCTGCGCGCGACCGCCACCCGCACGGGCGAGGTCACCGGCGTCTCGTCGACCCGGACGGTCACGGTGCGCCCGGAGGTCGTGTCCGTCGCGCTCGTCAACAGCGGGACCGTCGGGGTCGCCGACCCGGGCGATGAGGTCGTCGTCACGTTCAGCGATGCGCTCGATCCCGCCTCCGTCTGCTCGACGTTCAGCGACCCGAGCGGGACGTCGATCGCGACCGGACTGACCGTCGCGTTCAACGGCAACCCGAACGTGGTCAGCATCACCGGGAGCGGGACCTGCGGGACGAGCGGGTTCGGGACGATCCAGGTCGGCGGCAACGGGAACGGCCGCTACACCCGGGGCAACCAGACGCTCTCGTTCGACGGGTCGACCCTGACCTGGGACCCGGTGAGCCGCGAGCTGCGGCTCACCCTCGGCACGACCGTGAGCGGCACCGCGAGGACCGGCCAGGCGGCCATCGCCATCCTCGACCCCGGCGCCCTGACATCCGGCGGGGTGGGTCTCCCCGCCGCAACGTTCTCCTCCTCGACGGAGCAGCGCTTCTGAGGAGGTCCAACCGTCCGGTGCCGCGACGCCATCGTCGACCCCCCCGTATCGACAGGCGTCGCGGCACCGGGCAGCACCCCACACCTGCCCGGACGCCGGGATGCGCTCGTGCTCAGCCGGGGATCGCGAACCACGCCACCAGCTCGTCCGGCGGCATCGGGCGTGCGTAGTGGTAGCCCTGCGCGATCGGGACGCCGAGCTGTGCGATGCGGGAGGCGAGCGTGGGCGTCTCGACCGCCTCGACAGCGAGCTGCAGGCCCAGCAGCCCGGCGAGCTGCAGAAGGTCCTCGATCAGCCCGACGTCGGGTCGCTCACGGTCGAGGCGGCCGACGAGCACCTGGTCGACCTTGAGGATGTCGACCGGCAGCGCCCCGATCTCGCTCAGGACGATAGGGCCCGCTCCGAAGTCGTCGATGGCGACACGGACGCCCGCGTCGCGGAGACGCTGCAGCCGGTCACGCGCCGCCGCACCGGCGAGGACCGCCTCCGTCACCTCGAGCACCAGCTCCCCCGGGAGCACGTCGGAGCACTCGAGCAGGTGCAGGACGAGCCGGTCGAAGCCGTCCTGCTCCACCTGGTCGACGTCGACGTTCACCGTCAGCATGGACCCCGACATGCCCGTGCTCCCCCCGCCGCCGAGGAGCGCTCCGCGCAGCCGTCCGCTCCACCACGCCAGCGCATCGGCGATGATCGCCGTGCCGAGCTCCACGCTCAGCCCCGACCGCCGCACCTGCGGCAGGAACCCTCCCGGGCCCGAGACCGTGCCGGCGGAGCTGCGGGCCCGGACGAGCGCCTCCACTCCGATCGGACGCCCGGACGTCGGGTCGACGAGCGGCTGGAAGTGCAGCTCGAAGCCACCCGACCGCAGCAGGGTCCGGACCTCCAGGTCCTCCTCCTCCACGGCGGTGAGCGCCCCGCCCCCACCTGAGGGGCCGCGCACGCTGCCGCTCCCGGCGAGGCGTGCGGCCCGCAGCGCCAGGCCCGCGTCGTGGACGGTGCGGCGCACGTCGGTGACGCCGGCATCGTCGTGGACGACCGGGACGACCCCACCACAGGCTGCGAGCCCCGACGCGTCCGCGGCCGACCCTGTGAGCGCGGCCGCGACCTCGACGATCGTGTCGCCCGTGACGCCAGGGAGCACGACGGCGAGCTGGTCCCCGGCCAGCCGCAGCACCGCAGGGTCGCCCGCCGCAGGCCCGCCGGTCCGGACGGCGGTCCGGACGGCGGCCTCGAGCGCCGCGATCGTCCGGACGAGGAGCGCGTCACCCGCCGGGAACCCGTCGCGCAGGTTCACTGCGCCGAAGCCCTCGAGGTCGACCAGCACCAGGGCAGCCCCGGGGCCGACGGCCGCGAGCGAGCGACCGAGCGCAGCGGGCCCCGCGAGGCCGAGCGGCAGGCGATGCGGCGGGAAGGCGGACACGCGGACCTCCGACGATGAGGGCCGCGACCTGCGCGCCCGATGACGCTCGTCCTCGCTGGACGCTAGCGGCCGCTCCCGACGGGGCTGGGGATGTCGCGGCCGCCCTCGCCTGACTCGAGGTCACCTGCGAGGTCGGGCTCCGCGGTCCGTTGCCCCGAGTCGAGGACCCAGCGCACCGCCTCCTGCTCGGGCAGCGCCGGACTGAACAGGTAGCCCTGACCGAACGCGATCCCTGAGGCCTGCAGCATCGTCGCGACGCCCTTCGTCTCGATGCCCTCCGCGACGAGCCCCATCCCGAGCGTCCGAGCGAGCCGCGCGATGTCGCCGAAGACCGCCGGGTCGTGGGCGGACGCGAGCAGGCTCGATACGAAGGACCGGTCGAGCTTGAGGACGTCGACGGGCAGACGGGTCGACTGGCCGAGCGACGAGTAGCCCGACCCGAAGTCGTCGACGGCGATGCGCACGCCTGCCGAGCGCAGCCTGCCGAGCGTCGGGGCGAGCGCGCGGTCGACGGCGGTGTGCTCGGTCAGCTCCAGCAGGAGCTCGCGCGGCTCCATCGCGACCCTCTCGAGGGCTGAGAGGACGAACGACTCGAAACCCTCGTCGGCGAGCTGCGCCGCGTCGACGTTGACCGAGACGTAGGAGGAGGGCCCGTTGACGGCGACGAGCGCAGCGCGCAGCGTGCGCTTCCAGGCGGCCAGGACCTCCGTCAGCACCTCCGCGCCGAACTCCGGGGCGAAACCGCTGCGCTCGATGATCGGGAGGAACTCGCCGGGCGGGACGAGCCCCACCTCGGGCCGCTGCCAGCGGACGAGCGCCTCGAGCCCGACCGCACGTCCCGACACGAGGTCGACGATGGGCTGGTAGTGCATCCGGAACTCCCCGGCGCGGAGCGCCGTCCGGACCGCGACCTCCTCGCTGAGCGTGTCCGACAGGCGGTCATGCTCGTCGGGGTCGAAGCGCACATGGCCGCGACGATCCTGGGACTGCTTCGCGAGCAGCATCCCGACGGCCGCGCGGCGCAGCAGCTCGCCGGCCGCGACGGACCCTGTCTCCGCCTGAGCCTCGCCCGAGCTCACGCTGATCGCGACCTCCACCCCCGCGGCCATCGACAGGTACGTGCCCGCCGCCCGGAGGTCGTCGACGATCAGGCGGCCCTCCTCCCCCGCCGCGATCGGGACGGCGACCGCGAACTCGTCCGCCGCGATGCGCGCGAGGACCGCATCAGGGTGGCGGGCGAGCACGTCCTCGAGGCGGGTCGCGAGCTCGATCAGGATCCGGTCCGCACCGACGAACCCGACGGCGCCGTTGACCTCGCTGAAGCGGTCGACATCGAGGAGGCACACGAGGACCTGGTCGCCGGCCTGCCCCGAGCAGATGCGCTCGAGCCCGTCGACGAGGCCCTGCCGGTTCGCGAGCCCGGTCAGCGGGTCGTTGCGCCGCGCGGCCTCGGTGACCTCGATGGCCTCCTCGCGCCGAGCGAGCGCGTCCAGCACGGTGCGGGCTCGGGCCGCGACGAGCTGCACCTGACCGGGACCCGCCTGCGCGGCCGACCCGGGCCCGTGCCACACGAGCTCCTCCTCGCTGCTGCTCGGGACGGTCCAGGCGACGTCCTCGACGAGCCCGTGGAGCAGCTGCCCGAGCAGCTCGCGGACCTGCCGCGCCGGAGTGCCCGCATCGATCTCACCGAGCAACCGTGCGACCCCACCGTCGATCTCGCGCACGAGGTCGAGGTTGCGCCGCGCGGTGCGGACCTCCTCGGCCTGCTCGGCGAGCGACCGGGTCACCCGCCGGTAGCCGCGACCCACGGCGACGACGATGGAGAGGGACAGGAGCCCGACGAGCAGGATGATCGTCAGGCTCAGGATGCCCTGGAGCTGCTGGCGCGCTCGGTTGTCCTCGACGACCAGCGCGATCTGCTCGCGGCCGAGCCGCTGGAAGATCTCGTTGAGGGAACGGGTCTCGGTGAGGAACGTCTGCAGGACGGGCTCGTAGGTGAGGGCGTGGGCCGCGCGCGCATCGTCGGGGACCTCCGCGAGCCCCCGGATCACGTCATCCAGCGCGGCGAGGGCCGCCAGGTACGTCCCCCCGACGTTGTTCGCCGTGGAGGTGCTCGAGCGGGTGACGACCGTGAGGCGCTGGCTCAGCAGCGCCCGCGCGATCTGGACGTCGCGAGCCGACGCGGCCCCATGCGCCCAGTCCCCCAGCGCCAGCGCCACGTTGAACGACTCGCGCTGGACGGTCACCACCGAGTTGGCGTCGGACTCGCTGGACAGCACCTGCGCGTCGACGAGCCGGTCGGGCCGCGCGCCGTCGATGGACAGCGCCGCCTGACCGACCAGCGCGACGGCCAGCAGCAGCCCGAGCAGCGCGCGGTGCAGGGCGAACGGGAAGTGCGCGGCCACGTCGAGGCCGACCGTCCGACCCCACAGACCATCCATCAGCCCCATGATGTCACTCCGTCCGCACGACCGCGACGGTGCGCAGGCTCCAGTTCCATGCGTCCAGGAACCCGAAGTACGCGCTGTCCTCGGCGAAGACGAGGCGGATCGGGCCGCCCGCGTTCATCGGGATGGGGCCTCCATCGCGTCCGACGGCGAGCAGCGCGTCGGCGGCGAGGAGCGCAGCCACGGTGTCCCGGTAGCGGTAGTCGTTGAGCGCGATCGTGTCGACCGTGTCGTCCGCCCCGATACCTGCGAGCGCGAGCAGCTCGGCGAGCGGCACGACGGCGAAGGTCTGCTCCACCTGCACGAACGGCTCGAGGAAGCGGACCTCGGTCGTCGCGCGCGCCTGGAGGTCAGCGATCGTGAGGTCGACCTCGCTCGCACCGACGAGCGTCAGCACCACCTCATCGGGTGCCGGAGGGTCGACCGCGAAGCCGCCGTACACGTCGTCCGGATCGGCCACCGCATCCACGACGGCCGGCACGGTCGACCCGCAGGCCGCAAGCAGCATGGTGCTGACGATCATCGCGACCGCAGCTCTGGAACCGGAACCGTTCATCTCTGCGCCCCCTGGGTCCGTCCGTCCTCCGCGGCACGATCGCTGCCGTCCACCGGGCGGCGCGGCCCCTCGCGCCGGTGCTCGGTGGTCGCATCGTCATCGATGACGAGCAGCTCGACGCCGCCCCCGCCGTCCGTCGCGGCATCCGCCGCAGCGACCGCATCGGCGATGGCCGCGGGCACGTACACGCTGCGCCCGCCGCGCGCCGCGACGGCCATGGCGGCGACCTGCGCGCTCGACGGGCCGGGAGGACCCGACGGCGCGCCAGCGGCCGGCTCGTCCCGGCCCAGCTCGATCCCGACCGGATCGACGCGGTCGACGAGTCCGAACTCGAGCAGCGACCGACCGAACCCACCGACCACGAGCCCGACCCCGAGCGCGTCACGGATGAGCAGCGCCTGGTCGACGGTCCGGCCCGCGTCACCCTCGTCACGCAGGACGATCCGGATCGGGACCCTCGGGAGCGCGGCGGTGAGCGCCACCACGAGGCGCAGCACGAGCCCGTCCGTCATCCACAGGGACGCGCCGGGGACGAGGACGAGCCCGCCCGTCCCTGCGTCCGTCATGCGCTCCTCGACCGCCTCGAGGACGAGGTCCGCGAGGTCGCTGACCGACGGGTGCCGGACCTCGACGTCGACCTCGGCGCGCAGGCCGTGCGGACGGCCGGCATGGTGGCTGAACGGCGCGACGCGCACGTGCACCGCACCGGCGAGGACCGCATCGAGGTCGCGGCCCTCCGTCTCGTCGGGGCCGATGAGCCGACGCCCCTCCGACCCCTCGACCGCGATCGCGGCGCCGCCGAGCTCCTTGGCGGAGTACATCAGCGTGTCCGCGGCGTCGATCGCCTCCTGCAGGGTCGTGCCACCGCCCCACAGCGCCACGCCGATGGAGACGGAGAGATCGACCGGCTGCGTGCGGAAGACCGAGTACTGCCCGCACAGCGCGCGGAGCAGACGCCGTGCCACGCGCAGCGCCTCCTCCTCATGGATGATCCCATCGAGGACGACGAGGAACTCGTCCCCGCCGAGGCGCACCGCCGTGTCGGTCGGGCGGATGCGCCCGGCCAGCTGCCGCGCGAGATGGACGAGCACCTCGTCACCGGCGCGGTGACCCAGGTCGTCGTTCACCCCCTTGAAGCCGTCGAGGTCGACGTAGAGGACCGCTCGCTGCACCCGCAGGTCGATGGCGCTGGTGTGGTAGCGCGCCAGGAGCCCCTCGCGGTTGAGCAGTCCCGTGAGCATGTCGTGCGTGGCCCGGTAGGTCAGCTCCCGACGGGTCCTGTCCTGCGCGATCACCCGCGGGAGGACGGCAGCGGCGGTGGACAGGGCTCGGGCCGCGGGGCCGCCGAGCCGCCGTCCCGACGGCACGAGGAAGACGAGACGAGCGCCGAGCGTGTTGGCCACGGGGATGTCGAGCACCACCGCATGGCGGGCGCCGAACGCAGCGAGGACGTCCCGGTCGGTCAGCCAGCGCAGCATGCCGACGTCGAGGACCGCCGGGTCCGGGTGATGGAGGGCGAGGTCCTCGAGCTCGACCGGCAGGCCGACCGACGTCCTCAGCCGCTCCAGCACCGGAGGAGCGGCGGGAGCGACCGACCAGGCCTCCGCGACGAGCGCGTGCCCCTGGACCCACGCGACGCGCGCAGCCCACCAGCCGAACGTCTCGAGGACCTCGGCGCAGAAACGCTCGAGCACGGTGGTGACCTCGACGTCCTCCCCGATCGACTCGATCAGTGGCCGGGTCAGAGCGAGCACCTGGTCGGACGCGCCCTGGCCGGACTCCTCGCCCGAGATCGTGAGCACGGACCCCTCGACCGGAGTGCCGGGCGGTGCGTCGGCGACCCGGTCAGCGGCGCGCGTCGTCTCGAGCAGGTCGACGACCTGCGCGGCCACCCGCCGCAGCGTCGCGACCTGGTCCGGGGTGTAGACGCGCGGTTCGATGTCCATCGCACACACCGTCCCGATGACGGTCCCGTCCGGCGCGACCATCGGCGCCCCGGCGTAGGCCATCAGCCGCGGGTCACCGAGGACGAGCGGGTTGTCGGCGAAACGCGGATCCTTCGTGGTGTCCTCGACGACGAGCGCCTCCTCGGGGTC
>SKII01000015.1 GCA_007116505.1 Nitriliruptoraceae bacterium | reverse complement strand
GCACGGAAGCGCAGCGCGTAGCGCCCGGGCAGCAGCGCCGGCAGCTCGTACGCGCCGTCCTCGTCGGTCGCGGTCGCGCCGACGAGCAGGTTGTCCTTGTCGAACGCCTCGATGGTGACACGCGGCAGGCCCTGCGCCGTCGTCGCCGCACGGATCGTGCCTGTGAACGTCCCTCCGGCCGTCGTGGGATCGAGGTCGGCGCCGGCGATGCCTGCTGCGAACGTCTCCGGGATGGCCTTCGTGGGCGGGGGTGGCGCGAGCGCCGCACGGACGCCGAACACCATCGCGAGCGCCCACACGGCGACGATCATCGAGAGCGTGAGGATTGTGATGATGCCGGGCGTCAGGATCGCCTTCTGGCGGAACCGCACGACCTGCGTCTCGAAGACGTCGTCCTGCTCGGCGGTCACGGTGATCGTGTGCTCGACCGGAGGACCGGTGAGCGGACGCTTGTGCTTCGCGACGATGCGGGTCGTCGCCGCGCCGTCGAGCCCGATGCGCCATGACGGCTTCTCCACCGTGAGGTCGAGGACGCGGTCGGCGTCCATCGCGCGCACCAGCAGCGCGACGGGCACGTTCCCGGTGTTCACCCCGCGCGCCTCGAACGCACCCTTCCGCCCGGCGGACACGAGCGGCGGCTCGACCTTCAGCGACGCGCTCACGACCGGCACCACGTCGATGCGCAGCGGCACCTCGGTCGTGTGCTCCCCCGAGCCGGTCGCCACCGCGACGAACACGTCGTGACGACCTGCCGGGAGCGTCGGGTAGAACCACAGGTCGAGCGTGATGCGCGTCGACTCTCCCGGGAAGAGCGTCACGTCCCCGGGGGTCTGCTCGAGCCGGTCGGGGATGATCCCGATCAGCGAGCAGCGCACCGTCTCGATCGTGTCGGTGGTGTTGAGGACCTGCAGCGAGACGGCGACCGGCTGGCCCGGCTCGACCGTGACGCGCGTCGTGAGGAGGTCCGCCCGCAGGGACGGACCTCCGACGCCATCGACAGCGAGCTCGAGGTCAGACATCGCCGTCCTCGCCGCCCTCCGGCGGCTCGACGACGATCTCGTCACCCGGCAGGGCGTCGATCAGGTAGCGCCCGGAGTCCTGCACGATCGCGGAGCCGCGCGCACCGATGGCACGTCCCCCCGCGAGCGACGGGTCGCTGCGACCGAACACGCGGCGACGCGCGGAGCGTGCCGCCGGCGCACGTCGGTTCTCGAAGGTGAACTCGACGACCTCCGGCGGATCGTTGGTGACCTGCGCCTCCGGTTCGCCGACCGGCATCTCCACCGAGAGGTAGGTCCCGAGCCGCGCGGGCACATCGAGCGCCTGCCAGAGCCCCGCGACCGTGATGTCGGGGTCCGGCTCGGTCGAGAGCACCGGTGGGGGACGCAGCGCCGCGATCGTCGGCGTCATGTGCTGCGAGGGGATGCCACGGTTCGACGAGAGAAGGTGCGCGACCTGCGCGAGCAGGTCGTGCTCGACGGCCGGGTCGCTCGACCACACGGTGATCAGGAAGCGTGCGGTCATCACTGGCGCGTCACGCTGACGGGCGTAGCCCCCGTCTGCCGTACGGACGGTCCGCAGGCTCGCGGCGTTGCGGCTCTCCGAGGGCGCGAGCGAGTACAGGTAGAGGTTGACGAGCGGCGTCGCACGTCGCTGCGCCCACTCCGCCTCGGGCTTTTCGAACGACACCTCGGCGCTGCGCTGGCCGAGGTTCACGGCAGCGCGCAGCCAGTTCTCGAGGCTGCGGTCCAGCGCCTCGATCATGCTCGCACCTCCATCGTGCCGAACACCGTGCTGTACGTCACAGCCGGCCCAGCGCGGTCAGGACCGCCCACAGCAGGACCATGCCCGAGCCCATCCCACCGAGCGCCGAGATCCACACCGGTGGCCAGTACATGACCTCCACCTCGACGAGCTGCACCTCCGGCGGGACGACCTCGGCGGGGACCTTCGGCGCCTCCGGCTTCGGGAGCGTCGCCGCACATCGCAGGCACGCGGCGATCCCCGCCTCGTTCCACTCGCCGCAGTTCCAGCATGCCGCAGCGGCGGACAGCGCCCGCCCGGACGTCCCCGGGAGTCGGCGGCGCGCACCTCGGGTCGCGCTCTCCGCGGCAGGCGGCGCCTGGCGACGTACGAGGAACAGCGGGTAGTCGCAGCGCGGGCAGAACCACTCGGCCGACGGGCGCGGAGCGACCCCGACGACGGTGAGGCCACAGCCCGGACACTCGATCTCGGTCTCCTCCCCCGCAGGCGCAGGGCCTGCAGGCGCAGCGCCCGCAGGGGCGACCGCGGCGCCGGGCGCGGGGCTCGTGGCAGCTGCTGCAGGGCTGATGGCAGCGGCCGCGGCCTCGACCGGGACCATGTCGCCGGTCGGCTCGAGGACCTCCTCGAGCTCGCCGTCGTCGTCGAGCTGCTCGACGGTCATCAGGTCGTCCTCGAGGATGTCGGCGAACGCGATCTCGGACCGCTCCCGGTCGCCCTCGACCGCCGAACGGTCGGACACCTCGTCCTGAGCGTCACGCGCGACCGCGACGTCGTCCTCCACGATCTCCGCGTCGACGATGTCGTCGGCGTCACCGATGGTCACACGGGGCCGCTCCGACCCGGGGGTCCATGGCTCGCTCATGCTCCGACCTCCTCGCCGTCGCCGGGACCGACCGCGTGACGGTCCCGGACGATCAGGCGGACTCCGAGATGTGCGGGGACCTCGTCGCGGACGAGGGCGGCCAGCTCGTGCTCACGCAGATGCCCGGTCGACGCGACGCGGACCTCCACGACCCCATCGTGCGCGGTGCGCTCCCCCTCGCGTCCCACACCGCCGGGGTCGAGGACCTCGACGCCATCGCCGGCCAGCGCCTCGAGGAGCATCCGGAGCCCCTGCGCCGTCCCTCGGCGTGGCAGCGCCCGTCCGAGGGCGGCCAGCACGCGTCGCTGCTGCCGTACCTCGAGCTCGGGGTCGAGGACCGAGGGACCGAACCAGCGCGACTGGTAGTGCAGCATCCCCGGCATCGTCACCGTGTGGTCGGCGACGTCCTCCGTGCCATCCGCGCCTGCGCGCAGCGTCGCCGCGACGTGCTCGAAGATGCTCGTGAAGCGCACCAGCAGGTCGTCGTCACGCATGCCGACGGGCAGCTGCCCGACGAGCCAGCCCGCGGGGTAGCGGGTCGTCCCGTGGTCGACAGGCAGGAGGTCGCTCATCGCACGACGACCTGTGTGCGGCCGGCGAGGAACAGCGAATCCGCCTCGAGCCGCACGATGTCGGTCGCGTCCCCGAGCCGCTGCCCGTTCCGCAGGTCGTACTCGAACAGCGCGAGCTCGTCGACGCCGGCGACACCCTCCACCTCGCTGAGCACCGAGATGAGCACCGCCGAGCTGAGGTCGACGCCGAAGGGCCAGCCGTCGCCGCGAGGTCCCCCGTCGACGGGGCTGAGGAAGCGGTGGATCGCGGCGGTCGCACGCTCCTTCACCGCGACCGGCGAGCGGCCGACGGCAGCACGGACCTGGGCGATGACGCTGACGCCCTGGAAGTACGGGGTCGTGACCTCGACGTCGGCACCGAGGGTCCGCGCCGCGTCGAGGCGGTCGTGGACCGCGGAGTACACCTCGTCGGTCAGGACCATGTCGTCGAGGCCGAGCAGCTCCGGATCGGCCGTCGAGCCGGGAACGATGAGCACGCGGACCGCGCCGAAGGGCTCCTGCGGCGGGACGCAGCGCGTGCGCGCGACCGCAGGGCTCGCCTCGAGGGAGAGCTGCTCGTAGTCGGTCACGGTCACGGCACGCTGGCCCGCCCGGAGGGTGCGGGGCCCGCGGGCCTTCACCTCGGCGAGCGTCTCCGGGTCGACACCACCGCGTGCGGGCACGAGGTTGACGACCGAGTCGACGTAGGGGACGGCGATGCGCAGCGACGTCAGCGCGCGAGCACCCACGTTGCCCTCGGTGCCGCCTCCCGCGCGGTAGCGGGACACGGTCACGCGTGCACCGAACGGCGGGACCGCGCCGTGCTGCAGCGTCGTGCCGTCGGGGTAGCGGATCGACGGGCCGAACTCCACCCGGCCTGACGCCGGGTCCCAGCGCACGTGGCGGTCGAGCGGCCCCGACGCAGAGAAGTCACGGACCTCCTGGTAGACCTGCGCGCGGTCGCCATCGAGCACGACGACGTGCTCCCCGTCCTCCCGCGGGAGCACGGGGGCGCTGCCGAGCGCGAAGCGCTGGCCCGGCGTCCCATCGCTGACACCGAGCAGCTCCTCGCCGACGCGCCGCGAGTGCTCGGCGAGCACCGTCCCACCGCCGACGGAGACCGCGACGTCGCCGATCGTCGGTGACGAGCGGAACGTCGGCTGCCCGTCGCCGGCCGGCAGCAGGCGGACCCGGAGCCAGTGCAGCCGCTGCCCGGAGAGCACGAGCGCCTCGTGGAGATCCGGGACGGACAGCCGGATGGTGCCGTCCCGGTTGAGGCCACCCGTGTCGTCGCGCAGCACCTCGGCGGCGAGCCAGAAGTCCCCCGACCACACCTCCCACACGATCGGGACCCGAGCGGGATCGACCCCGACGCCACGCCCGGCGACGGTGATGCGCAGGTCGACGAGCTGGCCCGCGAGCGAACGGTCGAAGCCGAGGTAGAGCGCGTCGTCGGGCGCGACCGGGTCCGAGGGGAAGGCCGTGACCGTGTCGCGGTCGTAGCGCAGCTCCGCGAGCACGTCGGTGTGGCCGGCGTCCCCCGCCGCGGTGAGCGCACCGACGATCGCGGGCTGGTCGATGCGCAGCTCGTCGAGGGTGGCGAACAGGACGGTGCCGTCGCTGTTCGCGACCTCGGTGCCCTTCGGCACGACGACCGGCTCCGGCGGCACGCCCGACAGCATGAAGGTGAGCGGCACGCGGGCGGCCGAGGCGGGGAACGGCTCGACCCCCATCATGTCGAGGAACGACACGTACATGCGCTCGGGGACCTGGTTGAGGCGGTAGATGACCTGCTCGCTCATCCACGCGAAGATCTCGATGAGCGCGACGCCTGGGTCGGAGAGGTTGTGGTTGGTCCACTCCGGCGTGAGCGTCGGGATCATGCGCTTCGCCTCGTCGACGAGGTCCTGGAAGCGCCGGTCGTCGAGGTTCGGGATGGGCAGGCTCATGCGTCGTCGCCTTCGTCGTCACCCTCGCCGGGGATCGTGTAGAACGGGAGGACGAGGTTGCGCTCCTCGTTCGTGGAGGAGATGCGGTAGGAGATCCCGATCCGTACGCCACCGAGCATCGCCTCGTCGGGCTCGACGACGACCTCGAGGATCTCCGCGCGCGGCTCCCACCGTGAGAGCGCCTCCTCGACGGCGAGCTCCATCCGTCCGAGCGTGCTCATGTTGATCGGCTCGAAGAGCATGTCCCAGATGTGGCAGCCGAACTCGGGCCGCATCGGACGCTCCCCCGGCGCCGTCATCAGGATGACGCGCATCGACTTCTCGATGTCGGCCGCTCCGGACTCCATGGCGAAGCCGCCCGAACCGTCGATACGCAGCGGGAAGGGGAACCCCCGTCCGACGTAGGGTGGGACACCGCTCATCGTGTGGCCTCGCTCAATTGATCTTCACCATCCCACCCTTCAGGGTGAGCATGCCGGCGCCCTCGACCTTGGCCTGGGCGCCCTTGAGCTGCAGGTCGGGACCACCGTCGATCTTCGTTCCCATCAGGCCCTTGATGTCGACGGACTTCGCCTTCATCTTGGCGTCACCCTTCATGTCGACCTTGAGGTTCTCCGCCGCCATGACGATGTCGCCCGAGCCCGTGAGCGAGAGCGACGCCTTGTCGTTCTTGAAGGTGATCGGCATGCCCTTCGCGGCCTCGATGGTGATGCCGTCCTCCCCGATGTGGACCACGGTCTTCCCGTCGCCGAGCTTGATCTCGACGTAGCGGGCCTTGTCGCCGTCCTTCGCGCCGTCCGGACCGTCGGAGAACTCCAGCGTGTGGCCGACGCGCGAGCTGTAGCTGCGCTTCTCGACCTTGCCGCCCTTCACGGACTTCGCGTCGGGCAGCTTCGCCTTCGCGCTCCAGACCCCACCGAGGATCAGCGGCGTGCGGGTGTCGCCGCGCTCGAAGGCGACGACGACCTCATCGTTGACCTCCGGGCGGACGTCGAGGCCACGCTTGTCGCCCGCGCCCGGCGCGATGACGCGGGCCCAGTTGCTCTCCGCGTCGGCACCGAGCGACGGATAGCGGACCTTGACGCGTCCGAGCCCCTCCTCGTCCTCGATGTTGGTGACCACACCGAGCACGAGCCCGTTCGTCCCCCACCCGTCCGGCGCTCCGGGCGCGAACTGCCCGACCGTGGGACGGTCAGGGACGGCGTGACCGCCGCTGCGGAACGTCGTCGTCAGGTCGCCGCCGTGGCGGTAGCGATGCGTGACGGACGTGATGTAGTAGTCGCCCTTCAGGCGCCTGCCGACACCCTCGACGCTGACGTTGCCACCCGGCTTGACCTTCGGGTTGCTCGGGCCGATGCCCTCGACGGACAGGCCGCCGCTGACGAGGCCGTGCGCGATCGACTCGGCGAGCGCATCGGCCTCCTTGTCGTCCCAGACGGGCGTGGTCCCGACGGCGAGCGGCTGCCCGAAGGTCTTCTGCGCCTTGCTGTACGCGTCCTTGAGGAACGGGGCCGTCCCACCGAGCAGGTCCGGCGAGGGCGCGGCGAGCTTCCCGGACTTCCCCTTCACGTCCTTCTGCTGCGTCGGGTCCCAGCCGAACACCTCGACCTTCGACGGGGTCCCGCCCGCCTGGTACGAGGCGGAGAAGTGCTGCAGCGTCGCGTCGGAGAACGCGAGCTTCGGGCCCTTCGCGCCCTTGCGGACGCGGACGACGAGGCTGTCGCCGTCGATGAAGAACTCCATCCCGAGCCGCGCGGCGATGTCGGAGAGCATCGCGAGGTCCGTGCCGTTCTGCAGCACGTAGGGCAGCGGACCCCCGGTCGCGTCGACCTTCGGCTTGAGCTTGTGGCGACCCGCGATGTCCTTGATGATGTCCTCGTAGGACTGCTCGAGGTAGGCCTTGTAGACGGCTGCGGCACCCAGGCGGTGCGTCGGCTCGGTCGCGGTGAGCAGCAGCGCGGGGCTGCTCGGACCCTTCGAGCGGACCGAGTCCTCGATGCCGACGCCGGTGAGCTCGCCCTTCATCACGACCTGGTGCTTGTTCTTCGCGTCGGGGATGAGCACCTCCATCGGGTCGCCGACGACGAACGTGCCCTTGTCGAACAGGTCGTACCCCCGGTCGCTGAAGCGCAGCGTCGCCGTCCCCGGGCGGTGCACGGAGAGCTCGACGGTCATCGCGCGCAGCTGAGCCATCAGGTCCGCCTTCAACGGCGAACCCTTGTGCTTGATGACCGGGCGACGGGGGGCGGAGACCACTAGAGGCTCGGCTTCGGGACGCTGATGCGCTGACCCGGGCGGATCGCGAACGGATCACGGATGCCGTTCGCCTCCGCGAGCGTGCGCCAGTCCGTCGGGTCGGCGAAGTGGGTGTCGGCGATGCGGTCGAGCGTCTCGCCCGGCTGGACGACGTGCTGGCGGGCGGGCGCGAGGGTCCCCGAGGTCGGGTTCTGACGCGGCCACTTCTTGTCGTCCTCGAACTGCTCGAGCGTGATCGAGGCGGTCGCGCGCAGCGGCACACCGTCCTTGTTGAACAGCACGAAGTTGATGTTGAGCGACGTCACGACGGCCTTGAAGGTCGTGAACTTGCCCCAGCGGAAGCGCACCCACTCGGGACGCTCGTCGTTCGCCGCGTCGCTCGTCCCGCGCACGTCCGCCTTGCGCGTGAGGTTGACGAGCGGCTCGGTGAACTTCGTCACCGGGGTCGCCTTCCCCGCCTGTGTCGTGTCGAACATCAGCTCGAAGGAGATCGTCGGACGCGACGTGCCCTTGAACTGGTTCTCCTCGTCGTCGTCGCTGAAGACGAACTCGTCGTCATCGTCATCATCGTCGTCGTCCGGCGGATCGGACCACTGCGCGCTGAGGCTCATCGAGATCTGCGCCGGGTTGAACAGGCACGGGATCTCCTTGCCCGACTCGGTCTCGAAGTACGCCTTCGTGTCCTTCGAGCCGGACGAGAGCATCGAGATGGGCATGGTCGTCCCTCCTCAGCGGTTCTGCGAGCGGGCCGCGCGGGGGTCCGCGCGTCGCGGTGCGGGTGCACGGGCCGGCTGCGGCTGCTGGGCCGCCGGTGCGGGCTGCGGTGCGCCGCCGGAGCCACCCGGCGCTGCGGATCGCTGCACGCGTCGTGGTGCCCTCGCGGCGTTGGGTGCGACCTTCGCGTCCTCGACGATGAGTGACGCGATGATGCTCCCGGGCAGGCGGAGCGAT
>SKII01000144.1 GCA_007116505.1 Nitriliruptoraceae bacterium | reverse complement strand
TCGTCGCCCCCGATCTTCGCCTTCTGGGGCCGGCTCCTGAGGTTCCCACGGTACGCCCACCGCAGTGATGCCGTCGGCCGTGCGCAGCCCACTCGCGGGGCCCCTCGAGGCTACTCCTGCATCTACCCTCGGCACCGGCGACGCCATCCTGCCATCCGTCCGTCCCGCGAACGTCCCTCGAACGTCCCCCGGAGCACCCATGCCCGTCCTCGTCCATGCCGCCGACCGCCCGCTCGCGAGGGCGCTCGCACGACGCCTGCTCGAGGACGGCGGGCAGGTCCGTGCGACGTCGAGCAGCGGCGTGGGCCTCCTGAGGGCCGAGGGCATCTTCACGGCGTCGTGCGACCCCGACGACGAGGGGACCCTCGAGGCCGCCCTCACCCGCGTCCACACGCTCGTCGTGCTCCTCGGCGGTCTCGGCCGCGCCGACGTCGATGCGGTCGTCCGGGAGGGCACGGCGGCCGCGCGGGCGGCCGAGGGAGCCGACGTGCAGCGCGTCATCCTCGTCACCCTCGCGGGCGCGGACCCGGACGCTTCCGACCTGCTGCGTCGCGCCCACGGGGAGGTCGCGCAGACGTTCGCCGCGGCCGGACCTCCGAGCATCGAGGTGCGGACCGGGCTCGTGGACACCCCGGCGAGCTCCGGGATGCTGGCGGCGGCCGGCCTGCCGCCGGAGGTCCGCGCGCGCATGGTCGCTCCTGTCGTCGCGCACGACCTCGTCGAGCTCGTCGTCGCCATCGACCATGCCCGGAGCCGAGCGGACGGCGGGCACCTGGTCATCGCCGCGGACGGACCGGTCCGCCGGACGCTCGACGAGCACCTCTCCCTCTCGGGGTCGGCCGTCGGTCGCCTCACGGGTCGCCGCGTCCCCACGTCCGAGGAGCGAGCGGCGCTGATCGCGACGCTCGACGGGCCGTGGTGGACCGACGATCCGCTCGTTCCCGACGCGTGGACCCTGTTCGGCGTGCCGGGAACGACGCACGGCGACACGGTCACCGGCGAGGCGGCGCCCGCCGACCACGCGGGATGAGCGCGCTCCCGGTCCCGCTGCTGCGCTGCTTCGACCTGGACGGCTGTCTCGTCGAGTCCGACGCGGCCATCGCCGACGGGCTGCACCACGCGCTGCGGCTGGTCGGCCTCCCGCAGCCCGACGCCGCGACGACGCGCGCCGCGATCGGTCCTCCGCTGATCACGACGATCGGGTCGCTGCTGCGGGCCGCCGGCGTCGACCCGTCATCGGGGGAGGGGGCCGCCACGCTCTCCGCCGCCGTCTCGGCGTACCGGGCCCGCTACGAGGAGGTCGGGTTCGACCTCACGCGGCCCGTCGACGGCATCGTCGCCCTGCTCGAGCGGCTGCAGGGGCTGCACGGCTCCACGGTCGTGGTGACGGCGAAGCCCGCCGCGGTCGCCGAACCGCTGCTCGTCCACGTCGGCCTGCGGGACGCGTTCGCCGCGGTCCACGGTGCCCCGATGGGGCCCGAGGTGGAGGAGAAGCGGGTCACGCTCGCGCGTGCCCTCGCCGAGGCCTCCGTCGACCCCGCGGACGCTGTCATGGTCGGGGACCGCTCGCACGACGTCGTCGCAGGGCGGGCCTGTGGGACGCGAACGGTCGGCGTGCTGTGGGGTGCGGGTGACCGCGACGAGCTCGAGCTCGCCGGCGCCGACCTGGTGGTCGCGCGGCCCGACGAGCTCGACGCGGTCCTCGTCAGCTCGGGATCCGCGGCTGGTCGATGAACGGCATCATCTCGCGCAGCGTGTGACCGACACGCTCGATCTCGTGGTCGCGGCCGGCGGCGCGCATCTCCTTGAACTTCGCGCCTCCGGACCCGATCTCCTCGATGAAGTTGCGCGCGAACGTGCCGTCCTGGATCTCCGTGAGGATCTGGCGCATCGCGTCCTTCGACGCCGCGTCGACGACGCGCGGTCCGGACACGTAGTCGCCGTACTCGGCCGTGTCCGACACGGAGTAGCGCATCCAGGAGATGCCGCCCTCGTACATCATGTCGACGATGAGCTTCAGCTCGTGGAGGCACTCGAAGTAGGCGGCCTCCGGCTGGTAGCCGGCCTCGACGAGGGTCTCGAACCCGGCCTGCACCAGCGCGCTGACGCCGCCGCACAGGACGGCCTGCTCGCCGAACAGGTCGGTCTCGGTCTCCTCGGCGAACGTCGTCTGCAGCACGCCCGCCCGGGTGAGCCCGAGCGCGGACGCGTAGGACTTGCCGATCTCAAGGGCCGACCCGCTCGCGTCCTGGTGCACGGCCACGAGGCCGGGAACGCCCTGACCCTGCTCGTACATGCGGCGCACGATGTGACCGGGCGACTTCGGGGCGACGAGCATCACGTCGACCCCGTCGTGCGGCTCGATGAGCCCGAAGTGCACGTTGAAGCCGTGACCGAAGATGAGCGCGTCGCCGGGACGGACGACCTCCGCGAGGCCCTCCTCCCACATGGCCTTCTGGGCCGTGTCGGGGGCGAGGACCACGACCACGTCGGCCTCGTCGGCCGCAGCGTTCGTGTCCAGCACGCGCAGTCCCTGCTCCTCGGCGGCCGCGCGTGACGCGGATCCGGGACGCAGGCCGACGCGCACGTCGATGCCGGAGTCGCGCAGGTTCAGCGAGTGCGCGTGGCCCTGGCTGCCGTAGCCGAGGACCGCGACCTTGCGGCCGCGGATGAGCGACTCGTCGGTGTCTGCGTCGTAGAAGATGGTTGCCACGTCTGCCTCCGGGGTGCGGTGCCTGCTGCGGGTGGGTGCGCGTCCTGCGTGTCGCAGGGAACGCAGGGGGAGAGCCTAGGCCTGCAGGGACCTTGGTGCGGACGCGCGGGGACCTTCGGCCTCCGGACCCGTCCTGCGCTCGTCTAGGGTCCGCCATAGGAACGGGCGGACGTCCACCCCGCCATGGTCAGGCCGGGAGCCGGTGGGCCCGGTGGGAGCCGTCGGGTGGAGACAGTGGAGGCGTCGATGGCGCGCAGGTCACGTGCAGGCTCGAAGGCGGCGGACGTCGCTCCGCGGCGGTCCCGCCGATGAGCGGGCTCAGGGTCCTCGTCCCGCGCGAGCGGGCAGCGGGGGAACGGCGCGTCGCAGCCACTCCGGACACCGTCAAGCAGCTCATCGCGCTCGGTGCGACGGTCGACGTCGAGCAGGGTGCGGGTGCGGAGGCGCGCCTGCCGGACGCCGACTACGAGGCCGCCGGTGCGCGCATCGTCGCGACGGCCGACCCGGCCGGCGCTGCGGTCGTGCTGCGCGTCGCGCCGCCGACGGTCGACGACGTCCGTGCGATGGACCGTGGCACCGTGCTCGTCGGCTACACGGCGCCGCACCGCAACCTCGACGTGGTCCGAGCCCTCGCGGACGCCGGCGTGACCGCCCTGTCGATGGAGCTCGTGCCGCGGATCTCGCGTGCGCAGTCGATGGACGCGCTCTCGAGCCAGGCGAACCTGTCCGGCTACCGCGCCGTGCTGACGGCCGCGGCCGAGGTCGACAAGTACTTCCCGCTGCTGATGACGGCTGCAGGGACCGTGCGCCCGGCGGAGATCGTGGTGCTCGGGGCCGGTGTCGCGGGGCTCCAGGCGCTCGCGACCGCGCGACGCCTCGGAGCGGTCGTGCACGTGTCCGACATCCGAGCCGCCGCCCGCGACGAGGTCGCCTCGCTCGGCGGGCGCTTCATCGACATGCCGCAGGCGGAGGACATGGCGGACGCCGGCGGGTACGCCAAGGAGCAGGGCGAGGAGCTGCTCGCCAGGCAGCGCGAGGTCCTGACGGAGCGGCTGCGCAAGGCGCACGTCGCCATCACGACCGCCCAGATCCCGCTCCGTCCCGCGCCGCTGCTCATCACCCGCGCGATGGTCGAGGCGATGCCGGCGGGTGCCGTCATCATCGACCTCGCAGCAGCTGACGGGGGGAACTGCGAGCTCAGCGAGCCCGACCGCATCGTCGAGCACGGGGGAGTCCGGATCATCCCCGGCCAGGGGCTCGTCAACACGATGCCCGGCGAGGCGAGCGCGCTCTACGCCCGCAACGTCGTGGCGCTGACGAAGCTGCTGGTCCACGAGGGCGCGGTCCGCATCGACCTCGAGGACGAGGTCGTGATCGGGACGGTCATGACCCACGACGGGAAGGTCGTGCACCCGAGGGTCGCGCCGCTCGTCGAGAGCACCGGAGGAGGTTCCTGATGGGCGAGACGATCATCAGCCTGTACCTGTTCGTGATCGCCGGGTTCCTCGGCTTCGAGCTCATCAACAAGGTGCCGCCGACGCTGCACACGCCGCTGATGTCCGGCGCGAACGCGATGTCGGGCATCACCATCGTCGGTGCGCTCACGCTCGCCACGGTCGCCGAGCCGCGCGTCAGCGTGCTCCTCGGCGCGGTCGCGATCGTCCTCGCCACCATCAACGTCGTCGGAGGGTTCCTCGTGACCGACCGCATGCTCGCGACGTTCAGGACCCGCCGATGAGTGGCGACCTCGTCAACATCGTCGCGCTCGCCTCGATCGCGCTGTTCGTCGTCGGGCTCAAGCGCCTCTCGCGCATCCGCACGGCACGCAGCGGCAACGCGCTCATGGCCGCCGGCATGCTCCTCGCGGTGCTGCTCACGCTCGTCGAGCAGGGCCGCATCGACTGGCGCTGGATCGTCGGCGGGCTGGCGCTCGGTGCGGCGATCGGCGTCATCGTCGTGGTCCGCGCGCAGGCCACGCAGATGCCGGAGATCGTGGCTCGCTTCAACGGGTACGGCGGTGCCGCGTCCGCGTTCGTCGCGCTGTCGCTGTTCTGGGCCGCCGTCATCGAGTCGACCGGCTCCGGGTCCGCGATGGACCAGCTGGGTGCCGTCGCGGCGCTGACCGCCGTGCTGTCGGTCGTCATCGGTGCGACGACGCTCAGCGGCAGCATCCTCGCTGAGCTCAAGCTCCGAGGCACGGTCGACGACGGACGCATCCCCGCCCGTGCGGTCGTGATGGGCGGCACGTTCGCCGCCGCGCTCGCCGCGGGCGGCTTCGCCGTCATGTCCGACGACCCGACGACCGCGATGCTCGGTATCGGCGGGCTCGTCGTCGCGAGCGTCCTGATCGGCGTCGTCCTGGTCGTCCCCATCGGCGGCGCCGACATGCCGGTCGTGATCAGCCTCCTGAACTCGTTCTCCGGGCTCGCCGCGGCCGCGGCCGGCTTCGCGCTCTCGAACCCGCTCCTGATCATCGCCGGGACCGTCGTCGGTGCGGCCGGGCTCATCCTCACGCAGATCATGTGCGTGGCGATGAACCGCTCGCTGCTGAACGTCATGATCGGTGGCTTCGGCGGTGGCTTCGAGGCCGACACCAGCGACTACGTGTCGATCACCAGCTCGGACGCCGAGGAGGCGGCCATGGTGATGGAGATCGCGGAGAGCGTCGTCATCGTCCCTGGCTACGGCCTCGCCCAGGCCCGTGCGCAGACGGCGGCCTACGACGTCGCGAAGGCGCTGCAGCAGCTCGGGGTGAACGTCCGCTTCGCCATCCACCCCGTCGCCGGCCGCATGCCCGGGCACATGAACGTGGTGCTCGCCGAGGCCGAGGTCCCCTACGAGCTCCTGTTCGAGATGGACCAGATCAACCAGGACCTCCCTCAGACCGATGTGGTCATCGTCGTCGGCGCGAACGACGTCGTGAACCCGGCGGCGAACACGCAGCCGAGCTCGCCGATCGCCGGCATGCCGATCCTCGACGTCGCGTCCGCGCGGCGCGTGTTCGTCATCAAGCGCAGCCTGTCCGCCGGCTACGCCGGGATCAAGAACGAGCTGTTCGACATGGACAACACGACCATGCTGTTCGGTGACGCCAAGGAGATCCTCGACCAGCTCGCCGTCGAGCTCCAGAAGGTCGCCAAGGGCTGACGGGGCGGTCGGGTCGCCCTGAACGGCCCCGTAGGCATGTTCTACGGGTGCCGCGGTCGGACCTCCTTGCCGGTGGCGCGTAGGGCCTGCTCGACTCCGCACCGGGGTCGTCGGTGGCGGCGTCCCCGCTGCTGACCTGGGAGGTCCACGAGCATGGCGCCGACCGATGGTGGTGGGATCGAACTGAACTACGGACTCGATGATGTCCCGAGGCCGTTCCCCAAGGCGCTCGGCCTCGGGATGCAGCATGTCCTCACGATGTTCGGCGCGACGATCCTCGTCCCGCTGATCGTCGGACCCGCGCTCGGCTTCCAGGGCGCCGACGTGGCCATCCTGATCAGCTCCGTCTTCATCGCGTCGGGCATCGCGACCGCCATCCAGCTCACCATCGGGTCGCGCCTTCCGATCGTCCAGGGCATCTCGTTCGCATTCCTCGGCGGGTTCTTCGCCATCGCCGGCTCCTACCAGGGAGCGGAGGCGATGCGCTACATCGCCGGCATGATCATCGTCGGGGCCGTCCTCGAGGTCATCATCGGCTTCGGTGGACTCATGGGCGTGCTGCGCCGCTTCATCACCCCGGTGACCATCGGTCCGGTCATCGCGCTGATCGGGCTCTCCCTCTTCGGCGCGGCGGCCGGGACCGCATCGACCCACTGGCCGCTCGCGCTCCTCACCCTCACGCTGACCTTCCTCTACTCGCTCGTCCTCGCGCCGAGGGTGCGCTTCTTCTCCCTCTTCCCGATCCTGCTCGCGGTCCTCACCGCCTACGCGGTCGCCTGGCTGATGACCGCCGTCGGGGTGTTCACCGGCGCAGCTGCGGTCGACTTCAGCGGTGCAGGTGCCACGCCGTGGATCCGAGGTGTCGAGGTCGGGGCGGGGGGCGTCCTGTTCCCCTGGGGCACGCCGCTGTTCGACTTCACCTTCATCGTCGTGTTCCTCGCCGCCTACCTCGCGTCGGCGATCGAGTCCTTCGGCGACTACCACGCCATCTCACGGATGGCCCGTGGCACCGACCCGACCTCCAAGGAGATCGACCGCGGCATCGGCGCGGAGGGCCTCGGCTGCGCGGCCACGGCGCTGGTCGGTGGCTTCGCCTCGACCTCGTACTCGGAGAACATCGGACTCGTCGGCCTCACCAAGGTGGCGAGCCGCCGGGTCGTCCTCCTCGGCGCGGGCATCCTCGTCGTGCTCGGCGTGGTCAGCAAGGTCGGCGGGCTCATCACGACGATCCCGACACCCATCGTGGGCGGCGTCTACCTGTCGCTCTTCGGTCTCATCGCCGCGGTCGGCCTCTCGACGCTTCGTCGCGCGGACATGGACTCGCAGCGCAACCTGATGATCGCCGGGTTCGTGCTCTTCAGCGGGTTCGTGTTCCCTGAGTACTTCTCGACCGTCGAGGAGTTCTCGTTCTTCGGCATCGGATGGGCGACCGACCTCGTCTCGTCGGTCTTCTCCTCAGGGATCGCCACGGCGGCGGTCCTCGGGATCCTGCTCGACAACGTCATCCCCGGCACGGACGAGGAGCGCGGCATCGGCGGCTTCGCGCAGGGCGTCGTGCCACCGAACGCGATCCGCTAGGGGGCAGGAGGCCCATCGCTAGGCTCTCCCGTCAGCGCTGCGCGCAGCGCCGACAGGAGAGGCTGAGGTGACGTCGTGACGGCAGCCTCGCGCGGTGCCGGTGGCGCTGGCGGTGGCGCTGGTGGTGGGGGCACCCGCCGCTGCGCGGTCCGGCTCGAGGTCGACCCTGCGACGTGCGTAGGGACGATCGTCCTCGATCGCCCACCGCTCAACGCGCTCGACCTCGCTGCCTGGCGGGAGCTCGCCGAGGTCGTCACCGAGGCCGGGCAGCGCGACGACGTCCGTGCGCTGATCGTCCGGGGCGGCAGCAGGGCGTTCGCGGCCGGCGCCGACGTCGAGGAGCTCGCGGGCTGGGACGGGTCGGCGGCAGCCGAGGCCTCCGCGGTCATGCACGGCGCGCTCGCCGCGCTCGCTGCGCTCCCGAGCATCAGCATCGCCGTCGTCACCGGCTACGCGCTCGGCGGGGGCTGCGAGCTGGCGCTCGCGTGCGACCTGCGCGTCGCCGCGGACAACGCGAAGATCGGTCAGCCCGAGGTGCTTCTCGGGGCGCTGCCCGGTGCGGGCGGGACGCAGCGGCTCGCGAGGCTCGTCGGAGCGGGCCGCGCCAAGGACCTCCTGCTCACCGGACGGATGGTCGACATGGTCGAGGCGCCACGCATCGGCCTGGTCGACAGGGTCCTGCCCGCGGACGACGTGCTCGCCGCCGCCGAGCGGCTCGCCGTCGGGGTCGCCGCCGGTCCCGCCGCCCTGTCCCGCATCAAGCGGGCGGTCGACGACGGGCTCCGCATGTCGCTCGCCGACGGCCTCGAGCTCGAGCGCGCGCTCTTCGCGGACACCTTCATGACCGACGACCTGCGCACGGGTGTCGACTCGTTCCTCGCGGACGGTCCGGGCGTCGCGCGCTTCAACGGGAGGTGACCGGGATGGATGACGGGACCGAGGACGTCGGGCAGCTCGACGTCGGGCAGCTCGACGTC
>SKII01000089.1 GCA_007116505.1 Nitriliruptoraceae bacterium | reverse complement strand
CGTTCCTCGCGCTCGCCCGTGAGCGCTTCCCGCGCACCACCGCGGTGAAGTCGAACCTCATCGCCGGGATGGGAGAGACCGACGACGAGCTGCGCGAGTGCATGCGCGACCTGCGCACCGCCGGCGTCGACACGCTCACCATCGGCCAGTACCTGCAGCCGTCGGCCCAGCACGTCGCGCTCGACCGCTACGTGACGCCGGACGTGTTCGACGGGCTGCGCCGCTACGGCGAGGACGAGCTCGGGTTCGCTCACGTCGAGGCCGGCCCGCTCGTGCGCTCGAGCTACCACGCAGGGCAGCAGGCCATCGACGCGCAGGCGTGGGCACCGTCGGCGGGCCAGCCCGGAGGGCCGACGGACACCTCGTCCCCCGTCGGCTGAGTCAGACGCCGGCTCCCCCGGCGTCCGGCGGCAGGGCGGCTCCGTCGGGGAGCCCGCGGTGCCACACGGTGCGCTGCGGGTAGGGGATCTCGATGCCGGCGGCCTCGAGCTCACGCTTCACCACCTGGCGGAAGAGCCGCCCGAGCGCCCACTGCTCCCCGGGGACCGTCTTCGCGACGACCCGGATCGACACGCTCGAGTCACCGAGTGCCGTCACCCCCCAGACCTCCATCGGGTCGCCCAGGAGCACCTCCCGCACGTCCTCCCGCTCCTGGAAACGACCGAGGATGTCGCCGAGCAGCACGATGGCACGGTCGACGTCGGTCTCGTAGGCGACGTCGACGTCGATGAGCATGCGCGACCACTCCTGCGTCATGTTCCCGACGCGACCGATGGAGCCGTTGGGGATGTGCCACACGACGCCGTTCACGTCCCGCAGTCGCGTGGTGCGCAGGCTCACCTCCTCGACGACCCCGCTGGCAGCACCCGCGTCGATCACGTCACCGACCCCGAACTGGTCCTCGACGAGCATGATCACCCCGCTCAGGAAGTCCTTGACGATGTCCTGGGCCCCGAAGCCGATCGCGACGCCGAGCACCCCGGCGCCCGCGATGAGCGGCGCCAGGTTGACCCCGACGGTCCCGAGGGCGGTGAGGATCGCGAACCCCCAGACCAGGACGCGGAGGACGCTCTCGGCCAGCGTCCCGAGCGCCTCGGCGCGCTGCTCGCGTCGTGCGAGCAACGCGCGTCCCTCCTCATCGAACTCGCGGCCGGACCCGAAGACCCCGCCGGGGAGGACGGAGCCCGGCCCCTTCGCACGGTCGATCATCCGGCGCAGCGCGCGCCTCACGAACCGCAGCACGAGCGTGGCGGCGATCAGCACGAGCACGATGATCAGGAACGGCTCGAGGATCGAGGCGACCGCCCAGAGGACGAGCTCGTTGTCGGTGAGGCCAACCACCCAGAATGACAGGGGTCGTGCGGTCGCGAGGGTCGGCACGTCGGCCTCCGATCGTGGCGGTGGGTCGGGCGGGCGTGGGGTCAGGGATCAGGGTCAGGGATGAGGGTCAGGGATGCACCCGGAGGACGTCCGGGCACCCCGCCGCGCCCCGCTCGACCCTAACCGAGCATCCCGCGTCCGGTGTAACACGCCCGAAACATGAGGGACACCGCGGCGGCACAGGATCGCCGTAGCGTCCCCCGAGGTAGGAGCCGTCCGGGAACGCGCCCGGACTCGGACGAGGCGTCGTCCCGAGTCCCAACCGTGGCCCGGCCGGGCGAGGCCCTCCCGGGCCACGTCGAGGTCGGCGTCTCGTCCGCCTACCGTCGCCGGCGGAGCCGGTGGAACTGCAGCAGACACGACGAGGTGCGGGACCCCGCACCCGAGCGAAGGAGCAGAACGTTGGGTAGCTCACCGAAGACCGCGGCCGACGTGCTCGCCCTCCTCAAGGATGGCGGCTACGAGTACGTCGATCTCCGCTTCATCGACCTCCCGGGCGTCACGCAGCACACGACGTTCCCGGTCACGAACATCGACGAGGGCACGTTCACCAACGGCGTCTACTTCGATGGCTCGTCGGTGCGTGGGTTCCAGGGCATCCAGGAGTCGGACATGCTCCTGATCCCGGACCCGTCGACCGCCGTCGAGGACCGCTTCCGGCAGCGGAAGACCCTCATGCTGTACTGCCACGTCCACGACCCGATCACCGGCGAGGCGTACAGCCGCGACCCGCGCAACGTCGCGCGCAAGGCCGAGGCGTACCTGGCCTCCACCGCGATCGCCGACACCGCCTTCATGGGGCCCGAGGCCGAGTTCTTCATCTTCGACTCGGTGCAGTTCGCGAACGAGGGCAACGGTTCGTTCTACGAGGTCGACTCGATCGAGGGTGCGTGGAACACGGGCCGCGACGAGGAGGGTGGGAACAAGGGCTACAAGCCGCGCACCAAGGGTGGCTACTTCCCCGTCCCGCCGATGGACCACTACACCGACCTGCGCTCCGACATGGTCAGCAACCTGGAGGCGTTCGGCATCCAGACGCAGCTGCACCACCACGAGGTCGGCTCGGGCGGCCAGGGCGAGATCGGCATCCAGTTCGACACGCTCGCGAAGATCGCCGACAAGCTCATGACGTTCAAGTACGTCGTGAAGAACACGGCATGGCACCAGGGCAAGACGGTCACCTTCATGCCCAAGCCGATCTTCGGCGACAACGGCTCCGGGATGCACACGCACCAGTCGCTGTGGAAGGACGGCGAGCCGCTGTTCTTCGACGCGAGCGGGTACGGGCAGCTCTCGGACACGGCCCGCTGGTACATCGGCGGTCTGCTCAAGCACGCCTCTGCGGTGCTGGCCTTCACGAACCCGACCACGAACTCCTACCGCCGGCTCGTGCCTGGGTACGAGGCTCCGGTCAACCTCGTGTACTCGGCCCGCAACCGCTCCGCAGCCGTGCGGATCCCGCTCTCGGGTGACTCGCCGAAGGCGAAGCGCATCGAGTTCCGTGTCCCCGACCCGTCGTCGAACCCCTACCTCGCCTTCGCGGCGATGCTGATGGCGGGGCTCGACGGGATCCGCAACCGGATCGAGCCGCCGGACCCGGTCGACAAGGACATCTACGACCTGCCGCCGGAGGAGCTCACGAACCTCCCGAGCGTGCCGCGCAGCCTCGAGGAGTCGCTCGCCGGCCTCGCCGCCGACCACGACTTCCTGCTCGAGGGAGGCGTGTTCACCGAGGACCTGATCGAGACCTGGATCGACTACAAGATGGCGAACGAGGTCGCGCAGGTCGGGCTCCGTCCCCACCCGCTCGAGTTCCAGCTGTACTACGACATCTGATCCATCTCACGGTCGAGGCCGCAGGGCGCCCGTACGGGCCCTGCGGCCTTCGCCGTCCTCCGGGGGGCGCGTAGCCTCGCCCCAGGTCGGGCCAGGACGGAGCAAGGACGGAGCAAGGACGGGGCCGAGCATCCGGCGGATGGAGGTCGACGTGCGCAGCATCCTGTTCAGCACGAGGACGTACGACGAGCGGTCCTTCCGAGCGGCTGACGCCGAGCGGGACCGTCCGATCGAGCTGACGTTCCAGCCGGCACGCCTCGACCGCACGACGGTCCCGCTGGCCGCGGGGCACGAGGCGGTCGTCCCGTTCGTGAACGACGTGGTCGACGCCGAGGTCATCGCCGCGCTCGCCGCAGGCGGCACGAGGCTCCTCGCCCTCCGCTCCGCGGGGTTCAACCACGTCGACCTCGGCGCGGCGGAGGCGGCCGGCATCACGGTCATGCGCGTCCCGGCCTACTCCCCCCACGCCGTCGCCGAGTTCACCGTCGGGCTGATGCTGTCGGTGGAGCGCCGGATCCACCGCGCCGCCGCGCGCGTCCGCGACGGGAACTTCAGCCTCGAGGGCCTGCTCGGGGCCGACCTGCACGGACGCACGGTCGGGATCGTCGGGACCGGGCGGATCGGCGCACTCGTCGCCCGCATCCTGCACGGGTTCGGCTGCCGCATCCTCGTCAACGACCCGTTCCCCGACCCCGCGACGCTCGCCCTCGGCGCGACCGCGGTGGACCTCCCGACGCTGCTCGCCTCCTCCGACATCGTGACGCTCCACTGTCCGCTGACCCCCGAGACGCACCACGTCATCGACGCGGCGGCGGTCGCGTCCATGCGCCGCGGGGTGATGCTCGTCAACACCAGCCGCGGGGCGCTCGTCGACACCAGGGCGGTCATCGACGGGCTGAAGTCGGGCCACATCGGCACGCTCGCCCTCGACGTCTACGAGGAGGAGGGCGACCTGTTCTTCGAGGACCTCTCGGACCGGGTCATCACCGACGACGTCTTCTCCCGGCTCCTCACCTTCCCCAACGTGCTCATCACCGCCCACCAGGCCTTCTTCACCGCTGAGGCCCTCGCGAGGATCGCGACGACGACGTTGGACAACATCGCCGCGTTCGCCGAGGGACGACCGTCGGGGACGGAGGTCACCCTCGCCGCGATGACGGCACCCGGGGCGACGTCATCGTGACCGAGCCGACGCCGGCCCCCGTCGATGCCACGTTCACGGCGATGAGCGTCAACCTGTGGAACACGCAGCGCTGGCCCACCCGAGAGGCACCGCTCCGCGCGCTGCTCGGGCGGCGACCCGACGTGCTGTGCGTCCAGGAGCTGCGGCCGCAGGTCCGCGACGTCATCGCCGAGGAGCTGCCCGACCACCGCTGTGTCGTGGGTGCCGAGCGCGGATGGACCCACGAGGGCAACGTCTGGTGGGACACGACGCGGTTCTCGCTCGTGGGGAGCGGAGCGTCGCCGTTCGGGGCCGCGGAGCGCGACCGGCGCGTGTTCTGGACCCGCCTCGAGCACCTCGCGACACGGCGGGGGCTCGTGGTCGCGACCGTGCACCTCACGTGGCTCGGCGGCTCCGACGAGGTCGACACCGGGCTGAGCCCCCGGCTCGCCCAGACCCGCGAGGTCATCCGGGTGCTCGACGACGTCGCCGGCGACTCCCCCTGCCTGCTGATGGGCGATCTGAACGACCCCGCCGTGCCGACCCGGGTCCTGCGCTCGGCGGGGTTCAGCGATGCCTGGTCCGCGCTCGGGGTCGTCCCGCCCCCGACGTTCCCCGCGTTCCCGCTCTCGACGGAGGGGTCGCGCCGTCCCCCGCACCTCCCGCCGTCGACGATCGACTGGCAGTTCCACCGCGGGGCCGTCCGGCCGGTGCTGACGGAGGTCGTCGATCAGCCCTGGCGGGGCGTGGCACCGTCCGACCATCGGCCCCTGCACACGCTGTACCGGCTCCTCCCATGACCCCGCCCCGCTGCCCCGAGCGGGGCGCCGGCCGCGTCCTGCGGACTCCGCGTCCGACGCTGCTCGCCGTGACCGTGCTCGCCGCCGTGCTCGCGTCGTGCGGCGCCCCAGAGGCGGCCGCGCCGCCGGTGACCGCACCTGCACCGGACGAGGTGCCGGAACCGGACGAGGTACCTGCACCGGACCCGGGGCCCGATGCAGCGCCGGAGCCGGAGCCGGAGCCTGAGCCCGAGCCATCGTCCGTGCTCCCACCGCGCCCCGAGTGGCTCGGATCCCGGATCCTCGCGATCGCCGACGACGGGCGACCCGAGCAGCCCCCGACACCCGACGAGCTCCGTGACCGGAGGTTCGCACCGCTCCCCATCCCGCCGCCGACGCCGGACCCGCCGCCCGCGGACGGGAGCTTCCGCGGCACCGCCGGCCCGGTACCGCCCGAGGTCCTCGCGCGCTCCACGTGGCACTCGGGCTGCCCGGTCGCTGCGGACGAGCTCCGGTACCTCACCGTCACGTTCGTCGGGTTCGACGACCGCACGCACAGCGGCGAGCTGCTCGTCAATGCCGACGTCGCTGACGACCTCCTCGAGGTCTTCGCGGCCCTGCATGCGGCCCGGTTCCCGCTCGAGGATGTGCGCATCATCAGCCCCGACGAGCTCGCGGCCCCACCGACGGGGGACGGCAACGTCACCACCGTGTTCGTCTGCCGCATGACCGTCGGCGGGAGCCGGTGGTCGGAGCACGCCTTCGGCCGAGCGATCGACCTCAACCCGTTCCACAACCCGTACGTCCGGGGCTCGATCGTCATCCCCGAGCTGTCCGGCGCCTACGTCGACCGTGACGACGTGCGGCCGGGGATGGTCGTGGCCGGAGACGCCGTCACCGCGGCCTTCTCGGCGGTCGGGTGGCGCTGGGGCGGGGCCTGGACCGGCACGGCGATCGACCCGATGCACTTCTCCGTCACGGGCCGCTGAGCGCGGGCTGACGGGCCGCTGCGCGCGGGCTGACGGGCACGTGGCCGGCGAGGGACGGTCGGACCGGCGGCGCGGGCCCTCCGGCGCACCCTGCCCACCCGCCGAGGGTCTAAGGTCCACGCCGACAGCCCGTGGGAGCGGGCGGACGGAGACGGAGCCACCATGCAGACGATCGTCTACACCTACACCGACGAGGCGCCCGCGCTCGCGACGCACTCGTTCCTGCCGATCCTGCGCAACTACCTCGGGACGGCCGGGATCACCGTCGAGCTGCGCGACATCTCCCTGTCGGGGCGCATCCTCGCAGCGTTCGCCGACCGCCTCCCTGCTGACCAGCAGGTCCCCGACGCGCTCGCCGAGCTCGGCCGGCTCGCGCTCACCCCCGACGCGAACATCATCAAGCTCCCGAACATCAGTGCCTCCATCCCCCAGATGAAGGCGGCGATCGCGGAGCTGCAGGCCCAGGGCTTCGCCGTCCCGGACCCCCCCGACGACCCGAGCACCGACGAGGAGCGCGAGGTCCGCGCGCGCTACGACCGGGTCAAGGGCAGCGCGGTCAACCCGGTCCTTCGCCAGGGGAACTCCGACCGGCGGGCCCCGGGCTCGGTCAAGCGCTTCGCGCGCTCACACCCGCACTCGATGGGTGCCTGGTCGCCCGACTCGAGGACCCACGTCGCGACGATGACCGACGGTGACTTCCGCTCGAGCGAGCGCTCGGTCACCGTCGGCGCCGCCACCTCCGTCCGCATCGAGCTGGTCCGCGCGGACGGCACCGTCGACGTCCTGAAGGACGGCGTGAAGGTGAAGGCCGGCGCCGTCGTCGACGCCGCCGTGATGCGTCGCGCCGCCCTCCAGGAGTTCCTCGCCCAGGAGGTCGCCGACGCGAAGGCGCAGGGGATCATGTTCTCCTTCCACGTGAAGGCGACGATGATGAAGGTCTCCGACCCGATCCTCTTCGGCCATGCGGTCCGGGCGGTCCTCGGGGCCGTGATGACCGACCACGCGGACGCCCTCTCCCGCTGCGGCGCGAACCCCGACGACGGCCTCGCCGCGATGCTCGCCGCGGTCGCCACCCTCCCCGACGACGAGCGGGCCACGGTGGAGGGCGCGATCCACGCGGCCGTCGCAGCCGGACCGGCGCTCGCGTACGTCGACTCCGACCGTGGCATCACGAACCTCCACGTGCCCTCCGACGTCATCATCGACGCCTCGATGCCGGCGATGATCCGCACGTCGGGGCACATGTGGGGCGCGGACGGGCAGCCTGGTGACACGAAGGCCGTCATCCCCGACTCGAGCTACGCGGCGCTGTACGCGGAGACGGTGGAGGACTGCCGGCGCAACGGCGCGTTCGACCCGAGCCGCATGGGAACGGTGCAGAACGTCGGCCTGATGGCGGAGGCCGCAGAGGAGTACGGATCGCACGACACCACCTTCCTCGCGCCCGCCGCCGGCACCGTCCGGGTGATGTCGGGCGACGACGAGCTGCTCTCCCACCCCGTGGAGCCCGGTGACATCTGGCGCATGTGCCGGACGAACGACGCGGCGATCCGCGACTGGGTCCGCCTGGCGGTCGAGCGCACGCGCCAGAGCGGCGTCCCCGTCGTGTTCTGGCTCGACCGCGACCGTGCGCACGACCGTGAGCTCATCGCGAAGCTCGACGACGAGCTCGCGGGCCTCGACACGGACGGGCTCGACATCTCCGTGCTCGCACTCACCGAGGCGACACGTCACACGCTCGCGCGCTGCCGTGCGGACGAGGACACGATCGCGGCGACCGGCAACGTGCTGCGCGACTACCTCACCGACCTCTTCCCGATCCTCGAGCTCGGGACCAGCGCGAAGATGCTCTCGATCGTCCCGCTCATGGCCGGTGGCGCGATGTTCGAGACCGGTGCGGGCGGCTCCGCCCCGAAGCACGTCCAGCAGCTCGAGCGTGAGAACCACCTGCGCTGGGACTCGCTCGGCGAGTTCATGGCGATGGTCGTCTCCCTCGAGCATGTCGCCCGCGTCGCGGACAACCCCCGCGCGCAGGTGCTCGCGTCGACGCTCGACCGCGCCATCGAGACGCTGCTCGAGGAGGGCCGCTCCCCGTCCCGCCGGGTCGGCGAGATCGACACCCGGGGCAGCCACGCGTCCCTCGCCGTCTTCTGGGCCAGGGAGCTCGCGGGCCAGCAGGAGGACGGCGAGCTCGCCGCGCTGTTCGCCCCCATCGCGGCGCAGCTCGCCGAGCAGGAGTCGACGATCCTCGCGGAGCTCGCCGCTGTACAGGGCTCCCCGGTGGACGTCGGCGGCTACTACCGGCCGGACGTGGCGAAGGCGGACGCCGTGATGCGGCCGTCCGCGACCCTCAACGCTGCGATCGACGCGCTCGCCTGACACGG
>SKII01000085.1 GCA_007116505.1 Nitriliruptoraceae bacterium | reverse complement strand
CTCCTGCGCCGTGCCGGCGACCCGCGCGTCCACGCGGTCGGCTGCGCCTCGCGCGACGGGCAGGATGCTGCCGTCTCCGAGCGTGCGCGCCGCGAGGAGCTGCCCGCATGCCGCCTCGGCGTCGCGTCCCCGCGTGTCACGCAGCGTCACGGTCGCACCGCCCTGCTCGACGCGGGCGACGAAGGCGTCCGTGCGAGCACGGGTCGGCTCCTTCCACCGCACGCCCGGCGTGGGGTTCATCGGGATGACGTTGACGTGCGCCCGCATGCGACGTGCGATGCGCGCGAGCGCGTCGGCCTGGGCGGCGTCGTCGTTGACCTCGCCGATGAGGCACCACTCGATGGTCACCCTGCGCCGCGTACGGGCACGGTAGGCCTGCACGGCCCGCTCGAGCTCAGCGATCGGGTGCGAGCGGTTGATCGGGACGAGGTCGTCGCGCAGCGCGTCCGTCGCAGCGTGCAGGCTGACCGCGAGGGTGAGGGGCAGCCCGACGTCGGCGAGGCGGCCGATCGCCGGCACGAGCCCGACCGTCGAGACGGTGATGCCGCGTGCGGAGAGCCCGAAGCCCTCAGGGTCGTGGAGCCAGCGGACGCTCGCGATCGTCGCCTCGAGGTTCGCGAGCGGCTCCCCCATGCCCATGTAGACGACGTTGGTGACGTGGTCCGGCCCGCCGCCCTCGAGCCCTGCGGGACCGAGCTCGACGTCACCGATGCGCCCCGTGGCCAGCGCCTGCTGCGCGACGACGACCTGCCGCACCACCTCGCCAGCGGTCAGCTGACGCCGCAGGCCCGCCTGCCCTGTCGCGCAGAACGGGCAGCCCATCGCGCAGCCCGCCTGCGTCGAGATGCAGACCGTCGCGCGCCGCGGGTAACGCATGAGGACCGTCTCGATCGCCTCCCCGTCACGGAAGCGCAGGAGGAACTTGTGCGTGCGGCCATCGTCAGCGACGTGGTGCGCGACGAGCTCGGGGGTCGAGCCGGCCGTCATCGCCGCGAGCCGCTCGCGCAGCGCACCGGGAAGGTCCGTCATGAGCTGTGGGTCATCGACCCCCCGCACGAGCCACGATGCGACCTGCGCGGCACGGAAGCGCGGCTCGCCGAGCTCGGCCATCAGGTCGACGAGCCCCTCGCGGTCGAGGGAGTAGAGGTCGAGGGGCACGTCCGCGTCGGCACCGAGGAGGACCCTCCCGCCGGCGCTCACGTCAGCACCAGCAGCGCGTAGCCGACGGGCAGCGCGAGCAGCAGGCCGTCGACACGGTCGAGCACACCGCCGTGCCCGGGGAGGAGCCGTCCGAGGTCCTTCACCCCGAGGTCGCGCTTCATCATCGAGGCGACGAGGTCGCCGACGAATGCGGCGAAGCCGACAGCCAGACCGATCGCTGCGCCACGCAGCGGGCTGCTCGTGCCGTCGAGCGGCAGGACCGCTCCTGCGAGCAGCGCCGCAGCGACGAGTCCGCCGACGAGGCCCTCGAGCGTCTTGTTGGGGCTGACCTGCGGCGCGAGACGTCGACGGCCGAGGCGTGACCCGACGAGGTACGCGCCGGTGTCGCTCGCAGCGGCTGCGCCGAGGACGACGACGAGCATCACGACGGGGTTGTCGAGCGCGCGCAGCAGCATCGCGTAGGACGCGAGACCACCGACCCATGCGCCGAGCAGGACGGTGCGCGACACGGTGCCGAGCACGTCGCGTCGTCCCCGGTCGACGAGAGGACGCAGCAGCGCCAGGGCGACGAGGACGGTGAGACCGACCGCCTGGCCCCGCGGCCCCGCGACCTGCGCTCCGACGAGCACGGCGGGAGCGGTGACGACGAGCACGTCGGTGTGCACGGGCCGGTCGAGTCCGCCGAGCACCTGTCCGAGCTCGACGTGGGCCGCGACCACGAGCGCACCGACGAGCACCGTGAGGGCGACCGGCGGGAGGATGAGCCCGAGCGCGAGCAGCGCGAGCAGGCCGGCCCCGACGGTCGTCGCGGCGACGAGATCACGCCCCTTGCGCGGCGCTTCGGTCGCCTCGGCCATGGAGGATGCTCGGGTCGGGGCGTGGAGCCCTAGACCTCGAGCAGCTCCTTCTCCTTGACCTCGAGCGCCTTGTCGACCTGTGCGACATGGGCGGCGGTGAGCTCCTCGAGCCGCTTCGTGGCCCGCTCGTGCTCGTCCTTGCCGACCTCCCCGTCGTCCTCGAGCCGCTGCATCGCGTCGCGGGCGCTGCGGCGCACGTTGCGCAGCGCGACCCGCCCATCCTCCGCGGTCGCCCGGGCGATGCGGATGTAGTCCTTGCGTCGGTCCTCGCTGAGCTCGGGGAACACGCAGCGCAGCACGCTCCCGTCCGACGACGGGTTGAGGCCGAGGTCGGCCTCGGCGATCGCGCGGGAGATGTCGTCGATCGCCGCCTTGTCGAACGGGTTGACCACGAGGATGCGCGGCTCGGGCACGGAGAAGTTCGCGAGCTGCTGGATCGGGGTCGGCGTCCCGTAGTACTGGACGACGATGCGGTTGAGCAGCTGCGGGTTCGCGCGTCCCGTCCGGATGGTCGCGAAGTCCTCGCTGACCTTGGCGACGGCCTGCACCATGCGGTGCTCGACGTCGGCGAGGGTCTCTTCGATGCTCACGGTGCACTCCTGTCGCGGCGCGGCGGACGCGGCCGGCGGTCCGTCATGGAACGGGGCGCCCGAGGGGGTGACCGGGGCGTGACCCGGGGCTCGACCCGGACCGTCGCGACCGCCGTCAGTCCCCCGGCATGGTGTCGGGTGCGTGGACGAGCGTGCCGACGTCCTCACCCCTGACGACGCGGCGGATGTTCCCGGCGCGCAGCAGCTCGAAGACGACGATGGGCAGGCGGTGGTCCATGCAGAGCGAGATGGCGGTCGCGTCCATCACCTTGAGTCCCTGGTTGAGCACCGAGAGGAAGTCGATGTGCTCGTAGCGGACCGCGTCGGGGAAGCGCTTCGGGTCGCGGTCGTACACCCCGTCGACCTGCGTGCCCTTCAGGATCGCCTCCGCACCGATCTCGAGCGCGCGCTGAGCCGCCGTCGTGTCGGTGGTGAAGTACGGCGCACCCAGCCCCGCAGCGAAGACGACGACTCGCCCCTTCTCGAGGTGCCGCATCGCACGACGCCGGATGTACGGCTCGGCGAACTGCTGCATCGAGATCGCCGTCTGGACCCGGGTGGGGACCTCGACCTTCTCGAGCGCGTCCTGGAGGGCGAGCGCGTTGATCGTCGTGGCCAGCATCCCCATCTGGTCCGCGCTCGAGCGGTCCATGCCGGCTGCGGAGGGCGAGTTGCCGCGGAAGATGTTGCCCCCACCGACGACGATCCCGACCTCGGTGCCGTCGCTGTCGCGCAGCTCGGCGATCTCCTCCGCGACACGCCGGACGATCGTCGGGTCGATACCACCCTGGACGGACGGGTCGGAGAAGGCCTCGCCCGACAGCTTGAGGAGCACGCGGCGGTAGGAGGTCCTCCTGCTCATCGTGGGATCCCTCCTCCGGGTGTGCTGTCCGCTCCTCGGGCCACCCCGAGCAGCCGCGACGTCAGGCGCCGACCTCGAAGCGCGCGAAGCGCGCGACCTCGATCTTCTCGCCGAGCTGGCCCTGCACCTCGCTGATCGCCTGCGCGACCGTCTGGTCAGGGTCGACGACGAACTGCTGGTCGAGGAGCACCCAGTCGGACAGGACCTTCTTGACCTTGCCCTCGACGATGCGGTCGACCATCTCCGCAGGCTTGCCCTGGTCGAGGGCCTCCTTGCGGGCGAAGTCGCGCTCCTTGTCGAGCAGCGCCGGGTCGACGTCCTCGGCGGTGACGAACAGCGGCTTCGCCGCGGCGATGTGCATGCAGAGCTGCTTGGCGAGCTGCTGGAACGGCTCGCTCTTCGCGACGAAGTCCGTCTCGCTCGAGAGCTGCAGCATCACGCCGACACGGGCGGGCGCACCGGGGCTCGGCTGGTGGAGGTAGGACGTGACCATCCCCTCGCTCGCCGTCCGGTCCGCGACGCGGGCGTCCATCTTCGCGCCGGTGCGCTCCCGCACCAGCTGGGCGGCCTTCTCCATGTCACCCTCCGCGTCGACGAGGGCGCTCTTGCAGGCCATCATCGGTGCGTTGGTGAGCTCGCGGAGCCGCTTGACGTCCTCGGCGGTGATGCTCATGGTCGTGCTCCCTCGTTCGTGAGTCGGTCGGTGCTGGTGACGGCGCGTGCCGCCCGGTCGCCTCAGGCGTCGGCGGCCGGCTCGGCCGGAGCGTCCGTCTCCACCGTCTCCACGGTCTCGTCGGCAGCGGGTGACGGCGCGTCGGCGGCAGCGGCGCGCGAGGCCTGCTCGGCCGCCTTCTGGCGCTCGAGCTCGAGCTCCCATGCGGCCTTCGGCTCGCTCGCGTCGGCGTCGACGCCGGTCGCGGACGCGGCCTCCGCCTGCTCGCGCAGCTCGTCGTCGGCGGTCCGCGACGCACGCAGCATCAGGCCGTCGGCGCACGCGTCCGCGATGATGCGGGTGAGCAGCGTCGAGGAGCGGATCGCGTCGTCGTTGCCGGGGATCGGGTACTGGACGACGTCCGGGTCGCAGTTCGTGTCGAGGATGGAGACGACGGGGATCCCGAGACGGTTCGCCTCCTTGACGGCGATGTCCTCGATGACGGTGTCGACGACCCACACGGCGTTGGGGACCTTCGCCATGTTGCGGATGCCGCCGAGGGTCAGCTCCAGCTTCTCACGCTCACGCTCGAGCTGCAGGACCTCCTTCTTCGGCAGCAGGTCGTACGTGCCGGAGGACTGCATGGCCTCGAGCTCGCGGAGACGGGCGATGCGGGACTTGATCGTCTCGAAGTTGGTGAGCATCCCGCCCATCCAGCGCTCGGTGACGTACGGCATGCCGACGCGCTCCGCCTGGTACCGGATGGTGTCAGCGGCCTGCTTCTTCGTGCCGACGAACAGGACGGTCCCGCCGCGCGCGACCAGGTCGCGGGTGAACGAGTACGCCTGCTCGATGAGCCCGACCGTCTGGCGCAGGTCGATGACGTAGATGCCGTTGCGCTCGCCGTAGATGAAGCGGCGCATCTTGGGGTTCCAACGCCGGGTCTGGTGCCCGAAGTGGACGCCGGCCTCGAGCAGCTGGCGCATGGTGACGACGGCCATGGGTGATCCTCTCGGTTCGGTTGGGCCTCCGCCCGCTTCATCCGGGAGGTGGGACCGCAGGGCGGTCCGCACCGTTCGGCCCACCCCGCTCTCGCGGGGCACCGGGGCCGCCCGTCGGCGGGCGTGCGTGATGGGTTCAGGGGACGTGCGGTGGTTCCCGGCATCGGCCGGCATGCGGATGCTAGCGCGCGCCGCCGGCCTGCGGGGCTCGAGCCGAGAGGGGGCGGCCCCACCCGACGCCGGAGCGTCAGCCCCACCCGACGCCGGAGCGTCAGCCCCACCCGACGCCGGAGCGTCAGCCCCACCCGACGCCGGAGCGTCAGCGGACATCACGGAGGAGCTGGGCGAGGACCTCGGGGAGGGTCAGCGCCCGCAGGTCCTCGGCCGCGGCGAGGTCGCCGGCGATGACCGCGCCGAGCGTCAGTCCGGTCCCGTACCAGGCGCCAACGTGGGTCGCGAGGGCGCCCGGGCTCTCCACGATCTCCCGCCCGGCGAGGAACCGCCACAGGACCTCCCTCACGGCCTCCGTGGCGAGCACGCCCTCGTGGGTGCCGGGGAGGACCCTGCGCTCCGCCTCGTCAAGGGCGGCCCGGTCGGCCCCGACGAGCCCGTCGAGCGACGCGACGATATTGAGGACGCGGGTCCCGGCACCGAGAGGCCCGGCAGCACCTGCGACGAGCGCCTCCTCCCAGCTGTGGGCGAGGTCGGTGAGCACCCCGGACGAGCTCGCCACGTCGCGGAGCGAGGGCGCGTCGGGGACGAGCGAGCGCGCCGTCTCCCCCACCAGACCTGGCAGCGCGCCGGCGCCCTCCCACAGGTCGCGCGCCGGGCCACCGGTCACCGGGCCGTCGACGAGCGCGACACCCGCGCGGGCGAGGTCGGATCCGGCGAGCGGGGAGGCGACGGTGACGACATGGCCCACCGGCGGCAGGCCGATGTCCCACGGGTCGTGCAGGTGGAGCAGGTAGTAGGTGATGATGACCCCACCGAGCGAGTGGCCCACGAGGTCGACGGGCCGGCCCGGCTGGCGCCGTGCCTGCTCGCGCAGCTGCTGCTCGAGAAGACGCGCCGCGGCCTCGACCCCCTGCCAGGTGTGCTCGTAGCCGTAGGGCAGGTCGGCCCCCGCGTAGGAGAAGCGGGTCACCCCGTCCGCGCCGATGCCGAGATGCTCAGGGTCGATGGTGACGGTGCCACTGGTGCTCGACAGTCCCGCGACGAGCACGAGGTGGTTCGGGTTGGGTGGGACCGCGTAGCCGACCTCGACCGCGCGCGAGCTCGGCGACGTCAGGAGCCCGCCGAGCCGCCCGCCGCCCCATGCGGCGTACGGCGTGACGGCGTATCCGCTGCCCCACCATCCCCCCTCGTCGACGAGCGTCGGACGCTGCCCGCCGATCCCGGGGAGGCGCATCGGGTCGAGGTAGACCCCGTCACGGCGGGCGCCGAGGTGCAGCCCACGATCCCGGTCCGGGTCGCCGTGATGCGTGCCGGCGACCCGCCCGATGAGCTCACCCCTGTCCACGTCCTGGCCGGCACGCACCCGCAGATCGTCGACGGGCCCGTAGCTGGTCCGCACGCCGCCCTCATGATCGATGGACACCCAGACGACACCCGCGACCTGTCCGGCGTGACGGACGCGGCCGCGCTCAGCGGCACGCACGGGCGTGCCCGGCTCCGCATCGAGGTCGACGCCCCGGTGTCCCGCCCCGAACGGACCGTCCGGTGCGTCGAAGGGTCGGACCACCGGCGCATCGACGGGCAGCCGGTAGCTCGGCGGGCGGAGCTCGTCGGCCAGCTCGCGCAGCGTCAGGGCGAGGCGGACCGCTCCCTGGACGGCGTTGACGACCCCGAGCATGACCGCCCCCGGGACCGCCCCCGGGACCACCCCTGCGGGTGCCGGTCGCATCTCGGCGGCGGTGGCAGTCCCCGCCGTCCCCGCGAGCACGGGGACGAGGAGCGGGACGACCAGGGAGAGGGAGAGAGCGAGGGGCAGGCGGGGCGTGCAGGACCTCCAGCGGTGCACGGACGGATCTCCTCCGCCCCTGACGTCGACGCAGGCGGGTCGTCCCGCCGCACCTGCACCGTACGTCCGTCGGGGGATCGTCGGGCCCCGGGTCGTCGGGCTGTGGACGACGGACGACGCAGCAGGTGGCGGGCCCTCAGCGCGACGAGCGGGCCCGCGGATGCGCGAGCGCATGGACCTCCCGCAGCCTTCCGCGGGAGAGGTGCGTGTACCGCTGCGTCGTCGCGAGCGACGCGTGCCCGAGCAGCTCCTGGACGACGCGCAGGTCGGCACCGCCCTCGAGCAGATGCGTCGCGAACGAGTGGCGCAGCGTGTGCGGCGTGACGTGGCCGACCGCCGCCGCCTGCGCGGTACGGACGACGATCGTCCTCGCGTCCCGCGTGCCGAGGGGGCCCCCGCGGTCACCGCGGAGCAGCGCGGCGTCGGTCGGCCGCGCGGTGGGCCGGGCTCCCGAGCGCACCTCCGCACGGTCCCTGCCCGCGAGGAGCGCCGGCCGGGCGACGTCGAGGTAGGTGCGCAGCGCACGGACGGCCGCACCGCCGATCGGGACGATGCGGTCCTTGCCGCCCTTGCCCTCGAGCCGGACCTGCGACTGCGCGAGGTCGAGCCGGTCGAGCGTGAGGGTGCAGGCCTCCTCGACGCGCGCACCCGACGCGTACAGGAGCTCGAGCAGCGCACGGTCGCGCAGCCCGCTCGGCGTGGCCGGGTCGGTCGCCTCGATGAGCGCCTCCACCTGGTCGATCCGGAGCACGCGCGGGAGGTGACGTCCCTGCTTGGGCGCGCCGAGCAGCGCGGCCGGGTCACCGGCGACGGTGCCGCGGCGCTCGAGCAGCGAGAACCAGGTCCGCAGCGTCGAGGTCCGGCGAGCGATCGTCGCCCGTGCGGCTCCGGCGTCGGCGAGGTCCGCGAGGTAGCCGCGCAGTTCATCGCGGGTGACGCGCCCCGGAGCATCGATCCCGACCGCGGACAGGGCGGTTGCGACGTGCACGGCGTCGCGGCGGTAGGCGTCGACGGTCCTCGGCCGCCGCCCGCGCTCCGCCCGGGTATGCCGGACGAGCTCGTCGACCGCGGCGCACCATGCGTCGCTCAGCACGCCGCCGGGGGTCGCGGCGTGCTCCTCGGGCACGGTCGTCCCCTGCGGGACCTGCTGGGCTGCTGGATGGGCTGCTGGCATGGGGGCAGGCTCGCGCAGCGCGACCTCCGGGTCAACCGACCGACGGACGGGTCGCGACGAGCCGCACCGTCCCCCCGGGGAGCTGCTCCACCGTCCCGGCGATGCGGGCGCGCGTGAGGTCGACGAGGAGCCCCGACGCGCCCCTCGGATGCGCGACGGCGAGGTCCTCCGCCGCGATGCCGCGCGCGCCCGCGCGGCTGAGGGCCCGCAGGACCGGTGGAGGGAGCAGCTCGCCGACGGCGCCGACGTCGGCG
>SKII01000111.1 GCA_007116505.1 Nitriliruptoraceae bacterium | reverse complement strand
GCGCCCGGCCTGCCCGGGGTGCCCGGCGCGAGCGTCGGGTCCGTGCCGGCGAGGGCGAGGCGCGCCTTGAGCTCCGCCTCGCGCAGCGCTTCGACGAGCGGGTCGAGCTCCCCCGCGAGCAGCCGGGCCGGGTCGTGCAGCGACAGGCCGATGCGGTGGTCGGTGACGCGCGACTGGGGGATGTTGTACGTGCGGACCTTCTCGCTGCGGTCGCCCGTGCCGATCTGCACGCGGCGCGCGTCCGCGCGCGCACCCGCCGCCTCGCTCCGGGCCGCCTCGAGCAGGCGTGAGCGCAGGATGCGCAGGGCCTTGTCCTTGTTCTGGTGCTGCGACTTCTCGTCCTGGCAGGTGACGACCACACCGCTCGGCAGGTGGGTGATGCGCACGGCCGAGTCGGTCGTGTTCACCGACTGTCCACCGGGTCCCGAGGAGCGGAACACGTCGATGCGCAGGTCGCCCGCATCGACGGCGACGTCGACCTCCTCGGCGACGGGCAGCACGGCGACGGACGCGGTCGACGTGTGGATGCGGCCCTGCGACTCGGTGGCCGGCACGCGCTGCACGCGGTGCACGCCAGACTCGTGCTTGAGCGCCGCGTACGCGCCCGCGCCGGAGACCTCGACGATGGCCTCCTTGACGCCGCCGACGGACTGCGCGGTCCGCGACAGCTCGCGGACGCTCCAGCCGCGACGCGCGGCGAAGGCGAGGTACATGTCGAGCAGCTCGCCGGCGAACAGGCCGGCCTCGTCACCACCGGCCGCGGGGCGGACCTCGAGGATGACGTCGCGGTCGTCGTCGGGGTCGCGCGGCACGAGCAGGCGCCGCACGTGCCGCCCGAGCTCCTCGCTGCGCGCGGTGAGCTCGGCGATCTCCGCCTCGACCGCCGCGTCGGGTGCGGCCGCAACGAGCTCGCGTGCGGCCCCGAGGTCGTCCTCGACACCGAGCAGCTGCGCGGCGGCCACGGCGAGCGCCTCGCCGCCGGCATGCTCACGCGCGAGCCGGACGTAGCGGGCCTGGTCGGCCTGCACGTCAGGGTCGGCGAGGAGCTCCTCGAGCTCCGCGCGGCGTGCGAGGACGTCCTGGAGGCGCTCGCGCACCGGGCTCAGGCCAGGTTCGACTTGGCGATCATCTGCAGGAACTGGTCGTTCGAGCGTGTCGCACGGAGCTTGTCGATCAGCAGCTGCAGCGCCGCCTCGCTCTCCATCGAGGCGAGCAGACGGCGGAGCTTCCAGATCGTCTCGAGCTCGTCGCGCCCGAGCAGCAGCTCCTCACGTCGCGTGCCCGACGCCTGGATGTCGATCGCGGGGAAGATGCGCTTCTGCTCCATGCGGCGGTCGAGGCGGAGCTCCATGTTGCCGGTGCCCTTGAACTCCTCGAAGATGACCTCGTCCATCTTCGAGCCGGTCTCGATGAGCGCCGTCGCGATGACGGTGAGGCTGCCGCCCTCCTCGATGTTGCGCGCCGCACCGAAGAAGCGCTTCGGCGGGTAGAGGGCGGCCGAGTCGATACCGCCGGAGAGGATGCGGCCGCTCGCGGGTGCCGCGAGGTTGTAGGCGCGGCCGAGCCGCGTGATCGAGTCGAGCAGGATGACGACGTCGCGTCCCTTCTCGACGAGCCGCTTGGCACGCTCCACGGCGAGCTCCGCGACCTGCGTGTGGTCCTCCGCGGGACGGTCGAACGTGGAGGAGATGACCTCACCGCCGGTGGAGCGCTTGAAGTCGGTGACCTCCTCGGGACGCTCGTCGACGAGGACGACCATGAGGTGCGTCTCCGGGTTGTTCTTCTCGATGGCGTGCGCGAGCTGCTTGAGCACGGTCGTCTTGCCGGCCTTCGGCGGCGAGACGATGAGCCCGCGCTGGCCCTTCCCGATCGGAGCCATCATGTCGACGAGGCGCATCGCGATCGGCGACTGCTCCTCGAGCTCGAGACGGAGCCGCTCGGTGGGGAACAGCGGCGTGAGGTCCTTGAAGTGCGGTCGCGCGACGGGCTCGCCGATCGGCTCGCCCTCGTAGGTGTCGACGCGGACGAGCGCCGGGGACTTGTCGTTCGGCTTGTTGCGGCGCGCCGGCCCCGAGATGCGGTCACCGCGGCGCAGGTCGTGCCGACGGACGAGCGACTGGGAGACGTACACGTCCTGGTTGCCGCCGACGAAGCCGCCGGTGCGCAGGAAGCCGTAGCCCTCCGGGAGGAGATCGAGGATGCCGTCGCGCACACCGAGCTCGCCGACGGGCTCGCTGAAGCCCTGCTGCTGGCCACCCTGGTAGCCGCCCTGGCCGCCCCCCTGGTGACCACCCGGGCCGCCCTGACCACCCTGACCGCCCTGACCGCGGTTCTTGCGGCGACGCTCGCGCTTCGCGCGGCTGCGGCTCATCGGCCGGTCGTCGCCCTGGCCGGCGTCGAACCCGCCACCCTGGCCGCCCTCGCGGCGACGCTCGCGCTGCTGTCCGCCGGATGCGTCGTCGTCGCGACCCGACGCGTCGCGTCCGGACCCGTTGCGGCCCTCGGCGTCGTCGTCACCGGCTGCGGCGTCCCCGTCCGTCCTCGACGCACCGTTGGTCGAGCGCGTGCGTGACCGTGCCCCGCCACGCGGCGCAGCGACCTCGCTGCCCCCGTGCCCCTCGACGCCCTCCGCACTCTTCTCGCTCTCGGCGCTCTCGGCGCTCTCGGCGCCCTTCGCGCTCTCGGCGCCCTTCGCGCTCCTCGAGCTCCTTGCCGGGGCTGCGGAGGCGCTGCCGCCCGAGCTCGCGATGAGGTCGACGAGGTCGGCCTTCTTCATGCGCTGGTAGCCGCGCAGCTCGAGCGTCGACGCGATCTCACGCAGCTCGGACAGCGCCTTGCTGCCGAGGACGGTGCGGTCCATGGGTCCTCCGAGTGGTGCGGTGGGTGGTGCGGTGGGTCGTGCGGTGGGTGCTGCGATGGGTCGTGCGGTAGGTCGTGCGGTCCGGTCAGGCGCCGCCGCGGTAGCCGGCCCAGTCGGCCAGGAACTGCTCGAGCCCCCGGTCGGTGAGCGGGTGGCGGACCATCTGGTGGAACACCTTCGCGGGCAGCGTCGCGACGTCGGCGCCGGCCAGCGCGGCCTGCACGACGTGCTGCGGGTGGCGCAGCGACGCGGCCAGCACCTTCGTGGCGTAGCCGTGGGTCTGGAACACCGAGCAGATCTCCTCGAGCAGCGCGATGCCGTCGTTCGCCGTGTCGTCGACCCGGCCGACGAACGGCGACACGTAGGGCGCGCCGGCGGCCGCGGCGAGGATCGCCTGCGTGGGTGAGAAGCAGAGGGTCACGTTCGTGCGCACGCCGCGGTCGCTCAGCGCCCGGCAGGCGGCGAGCCCGGCGGGCGTCAGCGGCAGCTTGATGGTCACCTTGTCGGAGACGGCGAGCAGCGGCTCGGCCTCGGCGAGCATCCCGGCGGTGTCGGTCGCGACGACCTCGGCGCTGACGTCGCCGTCGACGACCGCGCAGATCTCGGCGAGCATCTCGGTGAAGTCGCGGCCCTCCTTCGCGGCGAGCGACGGGTTCGTCGTGACGCCGGAGAGGACGCCCCACGACGCGATCTCACGGACCTCGTCGACGTTGGCGCTGTCGATGAAGAGCTGCACGGTGGACCTCCCTCGTGGACCCGCGCGCACGCGTCGTGGTCCGGATGGCAGGGCGTGACCGGGACCTCCGCCGCCGCCCTCGTCGCTGCTCACCGGTGGCGAGGAGCGGAGTGCGGGAGCGTGGACCTCCGACCGGATGTGGCCTCGGCCGGGTGGTCCGGAGGAGCATCCCCTGTGCGTCCACCCGCAGGTCCTGGAGGGGCCTGCACATGGTTCCGGAGGGGGAGGCGACCGGTCGGACCGCGCCGCCTCGCGATCCCGATGGTCGGGGGAGGTCGGCGGGGCGACTGCGCCCTACGTGCCCATCATAGTCGCTGACGCGGGCACTGGGCGCAACCCCCCACACCGGACAGCGCGCAGCCCCCGTCGGGGCACGCGAGCGCCCCCAGACGGTCGAGCGCGAGGACGAGCAGCTCGCTGCCAGCCTCCGCGGCACGCTCCCGGACCCGGGTGACGGTCGCCGCGTCACCCTCGCGGGCGAGCGCGACGACGACCGGTCCGGACCCGGACAGCCACGCGGTCAGCCCGTCGGAGCGCAGGTCGTCGAGCAGCGCGCCGCCGTCGGGAAGCGCGGCCGTACGGCCGGGCTCGTGCAGGCGGTCGCCGACGAGCGTCGGGTCGATGCCCCAGGCACCGGTGAGCCCGACGAGCACGTGGCCGGCCCGGGCGACCTGGTCGACGACCCCCTCACGGTCGAGCCCGTCCGGCAGCGTCGCGCGCGACGCCTCGGTCGACTGCACGACGTCCGGTACGAGCGCGAGCGCGACGTGCCCGGGCAGCGGGTTGATGCGGCGCACGACGAAGCCGCCGGCGGGACCGCGGGCGCCGGCGACGAGCCCGCCGAGCACGGCGGGCGCGACGTTGTCGGGATGCCCCTCGATGGCAGCGGCCAGCTCGACGAGCTCAGGCTCCCCGACCGGCGCGCCCGTCACGCTGCGCGCGAGGACGATGCCGGCGACGATCGCCGCGGATGACGAGCCGAGCCCACGCTCGAGCGGGATGCGGTTGTGGACCTCGAGGGCGACGTCGGGGACCTCGCGACCGAGCGCGTCGCATGCGCCGGCGAAGGAGCGCCAGACGAGGTTCGTGTCGTCGGTCGGGAGGTGCTCGGCGCCGAGCCCGCGGCTGACCACACGCGGACCGTCGGGCGTCCGGTCGAGCGTGCGGGCGGCGAGGTGCAGGTCGAGCGCGAGGCCGAACGCGTCGAAGCCGGCCCCGAGGTTCGCCGAGGTCGCAGGCACCTGCACCGTGTGGTGGACGAGCGGACCGTCCGTCCCCTCGCTCATGCGAGCCCCAGCACCCGCGCCGCATGGTCGGCGTCGACGGGGATCGTCGTCGGGTCGGCAGCGCCCGCGATCGCCCACTCGGGGTCCTTGAGGCCGTGCCCGGTGAGCACGCACACGACTGTCGCGCCGCGCGGCAGCAGCCCCTGCTCGTGCATGCGCAGCAGCCCTGCGATCGACGAGGTGGAGGCGAGCTCGGCGAAGACGCCGTTGCGGGCGATGAGCCGGAAGGCGGCGAGGATCTGCCGGTCGGTGACCGCGGTGATCGAGCCGCCGGACTCCTCGGCGGCGGCGACGGCGGTCGGCCACGAGGCGGGGTTGCCGATGCGGATCGCGGTCGCGATGGTGCTCGGGCTCGTGACGCGCTCGCCGCGGACGATCGGGGACGCGTTCGCCGCCTGGAAGCCGTGCATCTGCGGCAGCGTGTCGATGATGCCGTCCGCGTGGTACTCGCGGTAGCCGCGCCAGTGGGCGGTGATGTTCCCCGCGTTCCCGACGGGCAGCAGGTGCAGGTCGGGTGCACGGCCGAGCTGGTCGCAGATCTCCCACGCGGCGGTGCGCTGCCCGTCGATGCGGTACGGGTTCACCGAGTTGACGAGCTCGACCGGGTAGCGCGCGGCGAGGTCGCGGCACACGTCGAGCGCGTCGGCGAAGTTCCCCTCGACCTGCAGCACCGTCGCGCCGTGCACGACGGCCTGCGCGAGCTTGCCGAGCGCGATGCGCCCCTTGGGGACGACGACGGCGGCGGTCAGCCCTGCCTTCGCGGCGTAGGCGGCCGCGGCGGCCGACGTGTTGCCCGTCGACGCACAGATGACGGCCTGCGCGCCGGCCTCCTTCGCCTTCGTGATCGCGACGGTCATGCCGCGGTCCTTGAACGAGCCGGTCGGGTTCGCGCCGTCGAACTTGATGTGGACGTCGCAGCCGGTGTGCTCGGACAGGAACTCGGAGTGGATGAGCGGCGTGCCGCCCTCCCTCAGCGTCACGATGGGCGTGTCGGGGCCGATCGGCATGCGGTCGGCGTACTCGACGAGGAGGCCACGCCACACGCCGCTCGTGCTCACGCTGCTGGTCGCGCTCATGCGACGAACGCCTCCGACTCGACACGGATGACCCCGGCGACGCGGCGGACGCTCGCGACACGGCCGAGCGCGTCGACGGTCGTACGCAGGTCCGCCTCGCGCGAGCGGTGGGTGACGAGGACGAGCTCGGCGCCGTCGGCGACACCGTCCTGCCAGACCTGCGCGATGGACACGTCGTGCGCGCCGAAGGAGCGGGCGACCTCGGCCAGCACGCCGGGACGGTCGTCGACCTCGAGGCGCACGCAGTACTGCGTCCGCAGCTCGTCGATGGTGCGCAGCTCCGCCGGTCCGACGTGCACGTCGCTCGGGCGGGTCGTCGTGTGGACGAGCCCACGGGCCGCGTCGATGAGGTCGCCGACGACGGCCGCACCGGTCGGCATCGCGCCGGCGCCCTTGCCGTAGAACATGAGCGGTCCGGTCGCGTCGGCCTCGACGTAGACGGCGTTGAACACGCCCCGCACGCTCGCGAGCGGATGCGAGGCGGGCAGCATCGCCGGGTGGACGCGCATCCCGACCCTCCCGTCCACGACGTTCGCGACGCCGATGAGCTTGATGACGTAGCCGAGCCGTGCGGCGACGCGGAGGTCCGCGGCGGTGACCCCACGGATGCCCTCGCGGTAGACGTCGTCGGCGTGCACGGCGACGTCGAACGCGAGCGTCGCGAGGATCGCGGTCTTCGCGGCCGCGTCGTGCCCGTCGACGTCGGCGCTCGGGTCGGCCTCCGCGAACCCGGCGGCCTGCGCGTCGGCCAGCACGTCGGCGAAGTCCGCGCCGTCCTCCGTCATGCGGGGGAGGATGTAGTTCGTCGTCCCGTTGAGGATGCCGACGACGCGGGTGACCCGGTCGCCGGCGAGCGACTCGCGCAGCGGACGGATGATCGGGATGCCTCCGGCGACGGCCGCCTCGAAGGCGAGGTCGACGCCGGCGGCCCGCGCGAGGGCGGTGAGCGCCGGCCCGTCGTGGGCGATGAGCTCCTTGTTGGCGGTGACCACCGGACGGCCGAGCTCGATCGCGCGCCGGATGAGCGTGCCCGCAGGCTCGCGTCCGCCCATCACCTCGACGACGACGTCGACGTCGTCCGCCTCGACGACCGCCATCGGGTCGTCGGTGACGATCGCGTCGGGGATGGTGACGGCGCGCGAGCGGGTGCGGTCACGGACGGCGACGCGGGTGACCTCGATGCGGGCACCCGTGCGTCCGGCGATCGTGTCGGCGTGCTCGTGGAGGATGCGCCACACGCCGCCACCGACCGTGCCGGCACCGAGCAGGCCGACGCGGACGACCGCGTCCGATCCCGAGGGCTGCACGGCTGCTCCGTCCCGACGCTTCCGCAGCGCGCTCCGGCAGCGCTGCGACCTCGAGCCTACCGCCGCGGCTCCGGCGGCCCACCGGCCGCAGGAGCGGCTGAGGCGGGGGCGGGTCGCAGCCAGCTGCGCACCTCCCCCAGCGGCTCGAGGCCGGCCCCGCGGTACAGCGTCTCCACCGGAGCGCCCGGCGTGACGGCGAGGGCGACCCGCTCGACGGCACGGGAGGTCCGCAGCGAGGCGAGCGCGGCACCGAGCAGCGCGCGGGCGATGCCGCGCCGGCGGTGCGCAGGGTGGGTGACGGCGTCCTCGATGACGACGAGCCCGTCGTGGTCGTCGAGCAGCGTGAGCGTCGCGACGGGCATGCCGTGGCGGGAGGCGAGCCACACCTCGGCGCGGCCGAGCCGCGCGAGCGCGGTGACCCTCCCGCGGTCCCATGCGCCCCACTCCTCGTCCCAACCGCGCCAGGTGTCGACGTCGTCGCCGTGGGCGTAACGGTCCAGCACGGCGGCCGCGTACCAGCGCCGCTCGTCGATCACGTCGCCGGTGGGTCCCGCGAGCCGCTCGACGGTCACGCTCGCCGGTGGTGCGGGGGCACGGTCGGGGAGCACGCCAGGGTCGGCCGCGAGCACCCGGAGGTCGGTGACGGTGAGCCCCGCGTCGCGCAGCGCCACCGCGCGCGCGTCGTCGTCGGCTGCCCCGGGGGCGAGCTCGTAGCGGAGGTGCACGTGGGCGACACCGATGGGCTCCATGAGCCGTCGCACGCCCTCGATGCGCGTGGCGATCGCGGTGGGGTCGGGCGGCTCGAGGAGGTCGACGACGTTGCCGTCGCGGTGGTCGGGCCGTGCGGGCGTGCGCACGACCACGTCCGTCCCGACGTGCAGCACGAGCGCCTCGGGGTGCACGCCGACGCGGAGCGTCCGCAGCGCCGCCCCGTCGTCGCGCCGCGTGACGGCGGCGCTCATGCGCCGGCGCCCGGCGAGGCCGCGTCGTCGAGCGCGACGTCGCGGCGCAGCAGGTCGTCGACGGTCTCACGCCGGACGATGGTGCGTGCGACGCCACCCTCGACGAGGACCGCGGCCGGGCGTGGGAGGCGGGTGTAGTTCGACGCCATCGCCTCCGTGTAGGCGCCGGTGACGGCCATCGCGACGAGGTCGCCTGCGACGACGTCACCTGGCAGTGGAAGGCCCGTCCCGAGCACGTCCCCCGACTCGCAGTGCTTGCCGACGAGCATGACGGGCCCGTCGGGTGCGTCCGACGTCCGGCCGGCGAGCACCACCGGGTGGGTCGCGCCGTAGAGGGCGGGGCGGAGGTTGTCGCTCATGCCACCGTCGACGGCGACCCAGCGCGAGAGCCCCGGCAGGTCCTTCACGACGCCGACGCGGTAGAGGGTGAGCGTCGTCGGGCCGACGATCGCACGGCCCGGCTCGACGAGCACGGTCGGGACGGCGAGGCCGTGCGCCTCCGCTCGGGCCTGCACGGCGGCGAGCATCGCGTCGGCGACGTCGGCGACGTCGACCGGGTCGTCCTCACCGGTGTACGCGACGCCCATGCCGCCGCCGAGGTCGAGGTCGCGGAGCTCGACGCCGTGCTCGTCGCGCCAGCGTGCCGCGAGGTCGACGAGCGCCTCGGCGTTCGCGACGAACGCGTCCGTGCCGAACACCTGCGAGCCGATGTGCGCATGGATGCCGAGGAGCTCGAGGCCGGGCAGCGCGAGCGTGCG